>NZ_JAKMQS010000001.1:0-201296 GCF_025771685.1 Campylobacter sp. IFREMER_LSEM_CL2194 | reverse complement strand
GAAAATATAGAAGAAAATATAGAAGAAAATATAGAAGAAAATATAGAAGAAAACCCCGCCGAATTTGATTCTCTTGATGATTTACCTATGGTTGAAGAAATGAGCGAAAAAGAGATGAGTTTTGATGATTTACCTGAAGATGCTCAATTTATTGGTGAAGCAAAAGATGATGATAGTGTTGCAGAAGAAAATGAACCTTTAGTAGAAGAGGTTTTTGAAGATGAAAGTATAGATGATTTTCAACCAGAAGAGGAGTTAAGCACTCAAGATAAAATAAAAGAAGAATTAGCTGCTATTGATGAACTAGATGAAGAATTTGGTGATATTGATGAGAATTTAATGAGTGATTTTGATATGCAGGATTTAAGTGAGGGTGAAGATTTACAAATGAAATCACAAGCCGATGTGAATGAGGAAAATATAGAGGAAAATATGAGTGAAGTTTTAGATAAAACGCAAGATGAATTTGCAAATTTAAACGAAAATGATATTATGTTAGCTTTAGGAGAAGAACTTGCTCCAGCTATTGTAGAAAAGAAAGAAATAAGCAAGGTAAACACTGAAGAAAAAGCAGAGAATTTACAAGAAGATGAAATGGTAAATGAGCTTAGTAAAAGCATAGCTCAAACTATCACTTCGAGTATTACCGATGATACTTTAAAAGCAGCCTTAAAAGGCATGAAAATGAATATAAACATTAACATAAGCTTTGATGAGGATAAACATTGAGTGGTCAAATTTTAATCATCTCAGGGCCAAGTGGAGCAGGTAAGAGTACCTTGCTTCAAAGGCTTTTTAAAGAAAAAGATAATATTTATTTTTCTATTTCAAGTACAACAAGAGCTCCTAGAGAAAATGAAAAAAATGGAGTAGATTATTTTTTTATTAGCGAAGAAGAATTTAAACAAGGTATAGAAAAAGGTGATTTTTTAGAATGGGCTTTGGTACATAAAAATTATTATGGCACTTCGTTAATCCCTGTGAAAAAAGCATTACAAGAGGGTAAAAGTGTCATTTTTGATATCGATGTGCAAGGTTTTTGTATAGCTAAAGAAAAAATGCCTGAATATATTACTTCTGTTTTTATTACAACTAAAAATAAAAAAGAACTTGAAAAAAGATTGCTTAAGCGAAATACTGATAAAATAGAAGATATTAGCAAAAGATTGGAAAATGCTAGTGATGAAATGGCTTATTTGGATCGATATGATTTTTTAATCATAAATGATGATCTTGAAAAAAGCTATAGGGAGTTAGAAGCGGTTTTTGAAGCTTCAAAATTAAAAAGTACAAAACATGATTTAAAACAAATTCAAATTCAATGGAATAAAGGAGAATAAAATGCATATGCCAAGCGGAACTCAATGGTTGATTATATTACTTATAGTAGTGTTACTTTTTGGTGCAAAAAAAATTCCAGAGCTTGCTAAAGGCTTAGGAAAAGGTATTAAAACTTTTAAAGATGAAATGAATACAGAAGATGATAAAAAAATCGTTCAAGAAGATGCGCAAAAAATTGAAAAAATCAATGAAAAAGATGTTCTTGTAAAAGAAAATAACGAAGAAGTAAAAAAAGCTTAAGGCAATACATTGAAAACTTTAGTTTATAAAGAAATTAAAGAAAAATTAGGAAGAGATTTTATCTTAGAAAATCCCAAGAATAAAAATCTAGCTCATTTTGCCACGCCTTTGGCTTTTTCTTTGGCTAAAGAATTAAAGCAAAATCCTATGATAATTGCCAATGATATTGTTGCTAAGTTAAAAGATTGTGATTGTTTTGAAAGTGTAGAGGCTTTAAATGGTTATGTAAATTTTAAACTTTCAAAAGCTTTTTTAAATTCTTTGGCTACGCAAGCTTTGGGCGATAGTGAAAATTTTGCAAAAGATGATAAAAAAGAGCAGAGTTTTTTACTTGAATATGTGAGTGCAAATCCGACAGGACCTTTACACATAGGACATGCTAGAGGGGCTATTTTTGGTGATACTTTAACTAGAGTTGCTAGGCATTTAGGGTATAAATTTGATACAGAATATTATGTCAATGATGCAGGTAATCAAATTTATCTTTTAGGTCTTTCTATATTACTTGCAGTAAAAGAGCATTGTTTAAAAGAGCAAGTTCAATATCCTGATGAGTATTATAAAGGCGAATATATCGTAGATGTAGCAAAAGAAGCTTTTGTTGATTTTGAAAAAGATTTCTTTGTAGAAGAAAACATTCCGCAATTAGCACTTTGGGCTAAGGATAAAATGCTTAAAATTATCAAGCAAAATTTGGCCGATGCTAAGATATTTATTGATACTTATGTGAGCGAAACAAGTTATTATAATGAATTAGAAAATACCTTAAAAGCTTTAAAAGAGCATGGTGGTACTTATGAACAAGATGGTAAAATCTGGCTTGCATCAAGTGCTAAAGGCGATGAAAAAGATCGTGTGATTATTAAAGATGATGGAAAAGGAACTTATCTAGCTGCTGATATAGTTTATCATAAAGATAAAATGAGCCGTGGTTATGATAAGTGTATTAATATATGGGGAGCTGATCATCATGGCTATATAGCTAGAATGAAAGCTGCTATGGAATTTTTAGGTCATGATAGTCAAAATCTTGAAATTATCTTAGCGCAAATGGTTTCATTATTAAAAAATGGTGAGCCTTATAAAATGAGCAAAAGAGCAGGAAATTTCATCTTAATGGGTGATGTTTTAGAAGAGCTTGGCAGTGATGTGTTAAGATATATTTTTATTAGTAAAAAATGTGATACACATTTAGAGTTTGATGTAGATGAGTTTAAAAAAGAAGATAGCTCTAATCCTGTGTATTATATTAATTATGCTCATGCTAGAATTCATCAAGTATTTGCTAAAGCAGGTAAGAGTGTAGATGATGTTATGCATGCTAAATTTGAGAGTTTAAATGAAGATGGTATGAATCTTTTATTTGAAAGTTTAAATTTAAAAGCAGTGCTTAATGACGCATTTGAGTCAAGAGCCTTGCAAAAAATTCCTGATTATTTAAAAAATTTAGCTTCTTTATTTCATAAATTTTATAATGAAAATAAAGTAGTTGGCTCAGATAATGAAGATGAGCTTTTAAAACTTTTTGCCGTATGTGCTTTAAGTGTTAAAACAGCTTTTGCGCTTATGGGGATAGAAGCAAAAAATAAAATGAATCACGATTAATTTTGATCGTGATTTTTACTTTTTTTAATACTTCTTGTCATCATAAAGCTTTGCTCAAAAAATAAAAGCAAAGTCACACTTACTCCTACTGCTAAGGCTAGTGTTACTGAAAGTGTTGTAAAAAAATGATCAAAAAATTGAATCAAGAAATTAGTCTTTTCGCTAATATCTTCTGAGCGTATAAAAGAAATTAAATACAATATGGCCTTATATGCATAAATTCCAGGTATCATAGGAATGAGAGCGGGAAAAGCTATGATTTCAGCAGGTGTTTTAAAAATCTTAGCTAAAAATAAACCAAGACAGCCTATACTAAAAGAAGCTATAAAGGTTGCAATAGCCAAGGTTTGAAAGCCAAAATATCCCATCAAGGTAAAGCGCATACCATGAGCTATAGCGGCTAATATGGCTGAGAGTATGAGTGTTTTAAAGGGTGGATTACACACATAAGCAAAACCAAAACCTGTTAAAGCTGCAAAAAACATATCCCAAAGTATAGAAGAATAATCAATCATCTTAAAATCCCAAAATCATTAATACCAAGAGTAGTGTAAATTCCAATGGCAATACAGCATACTAATATCGCCACACTAATAATACGACTAAGCCCCATAAGTATATGATCTTTTAAAATGTCTATAACGGAGTTTATAAAATAAACCCCAGGAATTAAATATAATATACTAGAACCCAAAGCAACATTAGCTTCTTGCACGAGTTTCAAATCCACCCCAAAAAATACAATAAAAGAAGATAAAAAAGAACAAATAATGTATTGAATTCTTAAATCAATTTTTATTCTAGTGAGTAAAACTCTTAAGCTAAAACCTACTAAAGTAGCTAAAAATACAAATAAGCAACCATAAAAATCTCCTCCAAATAGCTTGCAAAATGCTGAGTTTGCTACTGAAACTAAAAATAAATTCGCTAAAAAAGGATTTCTTGTGCTTTGTTTGAGTTTTATAAGAGAAAATTTAGCTTCTTCTAGGTTGTATTTATGATCATGAATTTGCCAGCTTAATGCACTTAGTTCTAAAATCAGTTTAAAATTAATATGATTGTGCTTATTAGGTATGATATAGGTTCTTTGTATGGAATTATCATCTTTATCAAAAATATTTAGTGTGGTATGATGAAAGAAAAAATTCATGTTAATCTCATAACCATATGCATTAGCTATTCTTCCAACGCACTTTGCCACTCTTGCTGTGTAAGTTCCAGCACTTAGAAAAACACTAATGTATTCGATTAAAAAATCCGTTAAATTTTGAATAGATGGCTTTTGCATAACCTTTTTTCTTTGAAATAATTTTTATAAGATTTTATCAAAAATCAAATATAAAATCATATAAATTTAAATGTTTTTAGAAAAATATATATCAAATTAAAGAAAATAATAAAATACCTAGCTAATGAAACTAGGTATTTAAAAATGAAATTTTAAGATATCTTTTTTCTTTTTTGGATATAGATATAAATAGCTACAATCATAGCAGCAAAAATAATACAAGCTACAATAACAAAATGCAAATATTCTTTGATTAAATCTTCATTTTTACCTAAAACATAGCCTAATATAAGCAAAATTAAACACCAAATTCCAGCCCCTAAACTAGTATAAAATATAAACTTTTTCAAATTCATTCTTGCTAATCCTGCAGGTAAAGAAATATACTGACGCAAACCAGGGATTAATCTACCACTAAAGGTTGATATCTCACCATGTTTGTTAAAAAAGGCCTCAAATTGAGCAAATTTTGCTTCATTAACTCCAAAATATTTGCATATTTTCAAAAGAACTTCCCGTCCTAAAAAATAACATAAATAATAATTAAGCAAAGCTCCTAAAAGAGCTCCAAAAGTCCCACAAAGCAGACATAGCCAAAAGTTAAGTTCATTTTGATGGGCTAAATATCCAGCAGGTATCATCACTACTTCACTGGGAAAAGGAAAAAAGGAACTTTCTACAAACATAAGAAAAATAATCCCCCAATAACCCCAATCTTTTGCAAGAGTGAGTAAAAAATCTATAATATCACCAAGCATAAATAACCTTTATTTTTTAAGCTAATGATATAAGCTTAGTTTTAATGTTTTAAAAATATAGCATGGCTTTTGCACAAATGACTATTAAAATACATAAAATCAATGCAATCAAGTGAGATTTTAAAGGATCTTTTCTTTTTAAAACTTTTATAAAAAATAAAGAATAAAAAGTCAAAGCTAGCATTGTTATTAATAATAAAAGTTTGATAAATAAAAATACTCCAAAATTACTTGCAAAAAAATCCCAAAAAGAATTAATTTCATAAAAGCTCAAAAGATAAAATCCACTTAGTAAAAGTAAGATGAAAATACCAGCAAAAATAAAAATACTTGATTTAGTATAGGCTTTTTTAATTTTATCACAATCTTCTTTGTTTGCGTGTTGATAAGCAAAGCGATAAACACATACATCAAAAAATACATAGGCTATAAAAAATACAGCGCAAATAAGATGAATACAAATAAAAATAAAATGCATAATTAATCTCCTTAAAAATCATAGCACAATTTTAAGGAGATGTAAAATTAAAGTTTTTCTAAAATTTGGATAGTTTTGATTTTATCTCCTGCTCTAATGCTATCTAGTACTTCCAAACTTTCTTTATCTTCAGGGTTAATTTGCCCAAAGATAGTGTGCGCTCCGTCTAAATGAGGCTGTGGGCTGTGACAAATGAAAAATTGCGATCCGCCTGTATCTCTGCCAGCGTGAGCCATAGATAAGCTACCTCTTAAGTGCTTGTGTTTTTGATCGTCACATTCACATTCTATTTCATATCCAGGGCCACCTGAGCCTATACCATAAGGACAACCACCTTGTATCACAAAATTTGGAATCACGCGGTGAAAAACAAGCTCATCATAAAAACCATCATTGGCTAAGTTGGCAAAATTACACACAGTTTGTGGCGCTTCATCAGGAAATAATTCTAATTTCATATCACCTTTTTCGGTGCTAATGATAGCAAAATTGTATTTTTTTGCATTTTTTGTGTCGATTTTTTTAAGCATTTTTTGATCCTATTCTATATTAGTATAAACTGCTTGTACATCATCATCATCTTCTAATTTATCAAGTAATTTTTCAATATCAAGAAGTTGTTCTTCATTAAAGCTTACAGGATTGTTAGCAAGATATTCAAGTCCTGCTTTTTTAAGCACTAAGCCTTTTTTTTCTATAGCATTACTAAGTTCACCAAAGGCAGTATAATCACCTATAATTAGTAATTCTTCCTCATTTTGCTCAAGTTCTTCAAGTCCTGCATCAATGAGTTCAAGCTCAAGTTCTTCTAAATCTCCATCATATTTTTCAAGATGAAAAACAGCTTTGTGTGAAAACATAAAAGTTAAAGAGCCATTTTGTAAAATTTCTCCACCATTTTTGCTAAAAATCGCTTTTACATTTGCTACTGTGCGTGTAGGATTATCACTCATACACTCAACAATGATTAAAGCTCCATGTGCTGCTTTTCCTTCATAGTGGATATTTTTAATATCAGCACTATCTTTTCCACTTGCTCTTTTAATAGCTGCATCGATATTGTCTTTTGGCATATTATTAGCTTTTGCAGTAGCTATGGCACTACGAAGCTTTGGATTCATATCAGGATCAGCTCCGCCTTCTTTTGCTGCTACTTGTATAGCCTTTGCAAGTTTTGGAAAAAGTTTGCTCATTTTATCCCATCTTGCTTCTTTAGAGGCTCTGCGATATTCAAACGCTCTTCCCATAAATTCTCTCTTTCTTATATTGTTTTAAAGTTAAAAGTATAAACTAAGAAGTCTAAATTTGATTTTAAAGGAGTAAAAGAGTGATCAGAAAAGCTAGAAAAGATGATGTTAAAAAATGTATACAATTGCTTGCTTTAGCAATGGATCATTTTATATACAAACTTAGTGGTTATAATGATCGTCAAAAAGCTATAGAGGTTTTAGAAAATTTCTTCACTCAAGAAAATAATCGTTTAAGCTATGAAAATATATATGTTTATGAAGAAGATAGGGAAATTTTAGGTGCGATTTGTTTTTATGATGGGGCTTTGGCAGATGAGCTAGATAAGCCTTTAAATGATCATTTAGAATTTTTAGGAATCAATGAAAAAGTTTTAAAAGAATGTGAAAATGAGTTTTATTTAGATAGTATTTGTGTGGATGAAAAAGCAAGAGGAAAAGGCATTGCTAAGAAATTGATTGAATGCGCTTTCAATGAAGCTTTGAAAAATGGTAAAAAGCTTTCATTAATCGTAGAAGATGAAAATACAAATGCAAAAATGCTTTATGAAAAAATGGGTTTTAAACTGATAAAAAATAAAATTTTTCACTCTCATAAATATGAATACAGAGAAAAAGGAGAATAAATGATTATAAAAACCAAAAATATTAATTGTCAAAGTTGTGTAAATTTAATCAAGGCTTCATTGGAAGATGAATTTGGTACTATGCAAATAAATGTTGAAACAAAAAGCATAGAGATTGATTTAAAAGCAGAACAAGTTGAAGAGTTCAAAAAACAATTACAAGAATTAGGTTTTGAGATAGATGAAGCATGAGTTAAAATTAAAAATAGGCAATATGACTTGTGTTAATTGCTCTAATGCTATAGAAAAAGTTTGTGCAAAAATTGATGGAGTCGAAGATGCAAGTGTTTCTTATGTCAACTCTAGTGGAGTGTTTTTGCTCAAAGATTTATCTTTGGAAGTAAAAATCAAAGAAAAAATCAAAGCTTTGGGTTTTGAGATATTACAAGAAGAGCAAAATTTATACGAGTTTAAACTCAAAGAGCTTAAAAATATGAAAACAAAGCTTATCATGAGTATAATTTTAAGCTCTATTGTGATGTATTTTGAAATGTTTGTCCAAGGAAATGTTTCTGCTTTAATTCAAATGTTTTTATCTATGATAGCGATTTTTTATTGCGGAAAAGGTTTTTTTATCCACGCTCTTAAAGGATTAGGGCATAAAAATTTAGATATGAATACCTTGATATCCTTAGGTGCCTTTACTTCTTTTGTATATTCTTTTTTTGTGTATTTTGAAATATTTAGTAAAGATGGTTATTTGTATTTTAGTGGCGGAGCGATGATTATAAGCTTTGTTTTATTAGGTAAATACTTAGAAGAAAAGGCTAAATTTAAATCCTTAGAATATCAAAATAAATTAAAAAACATAGATATTAAAAAAGCTAATATAATCTTAGAAGATGGAAGTATAAAAAGCATACCCAGTGCTTTTGTAAAAGAAAATGATGTGATTTTAGTAAAAGAGGGCGAAAGCGTTGTTGCTGATGGGGTGATTATAGCGGGTGAAGCTGAGGTTGATGTGAGTTTTTTAACAGGAGAGTTTTTACCACTTTTAAAAAAGCAAGATGATGAGATTTTAGCAGGAACTGTGTTGATTAATGGAAGTTTAAAGATTAAGGCTAATAAAAAGGCGATTGAAAGTTCATTAGAACAAATCAAAGATCTTGTTTTTAAAGCAGGTAATATCAAAACACCTTTAGCAAATTTAGCTAATAAGATTTCAGCTTATTTTGTAGCTTGTATTATAATTTTATCGCTTTTTGTGTTTGCTTTTTGGTATTTTAAAGAAGGAATTAACGTAGCATTTTTGCATGCTTGTGCTACGCTTTTAATCTCTTGTCCTTGCGCTTTGGGTTTAGCAACCCCTATAGCCATAGTTAGTGCTTTAGCAAATGGAGCAAGAAATTTTATCTTAGTGAAAAATCCAGCAGTGCTAGAGAATTTAGCTAGTATAAAACTTGCTATTTTTGATAAAACGGGCACTTTAAGTCAAGATGATTTAAGTGTTTATAAGCATGATCTAACTCAAGAAAATTTTCAAAAACTCACCCAAATTGAAAATTTAAGCTCACACCCAATCGCAAAGGCTTTTACTAAAGAATTGAATGTAAATTTAAATTTGCAAGGAAAATTAAGTGTTTTAGTGGGTAGTGGTTTGCTTTATGAGGAAAATGAAGATAAATATTTAATAGGCAATGAAAAATTAATGCTTGAAAATGGTGTTGATATGCAAAAAAGCAGGCAATTTTTGCAAGAATTTGAAGATCAAGCACCTATATCTTTGTATTTTGCAAAAAATAATATTTGTCTTGGTGGGGTTTGCTTGAAAAATGAACTTAAAAACGAAGCTAAAGACTTGATAGTAAATTTAAAGCAAAAGGATATAAAAAGTATTATTTTAAGCGGTGATAATAAAAAAAGTGTTGCCAAAATAGCAAATGAGCTTAATATCGATGAGTATTATTCTGACTTAAAACCCGAGCAAAAGCTTGAATTTATAAAAGAAAAAATTAAAAAAGAAAAAGTGCTTTTTATAGGAGATGGTATCAATGATGCTCCTGCTTTAAATTTAGCTAGTGCAAGCATAAGTTTTTCTAAAGCAAGTGAGCTTGCTAAAAAAAGTGGAGATTTGATTTTAATAAAAGATGATTTATCTTTAATAGCTTATTGTTTTGAGCTTTCTCAAAAAACTAAAAATATCATCAAACTCAATCTTTTTTGGGCTTTTATTTACAATGCTTTGTGCATTCCTATTGCAGCAGGTTTTGTGCCATTTATAAGTCTTAGTCCGCATTTGGCAGCTTTGGCAATGTGTTTTAGTTCAGTAACAGTTGTACTAAATTCTTTAAGATTACGTTAGATAATTTTTTAAGCAATATTTATAAGAGTTAATTTATCAAACTCCTAAAAGGAGTTTGATTTTATAGTTCATTAACAGCGCGATATGCTTGATCAATTGCTGCGTGCATATAAGCATCCCAATCAGCATCTGAATTTGCTATAACGATATTACCAAAAGGTTTTCTTGCAAGTTCTATAGTTTTTTGCGCTTCTTCACTATCGTCAAAAAGACTGTTTTCTGTATATGAATAACAATGCCCCCAACGATTTACAACTATAGCCTTAATGTCTCTTTCATGGTCAAATCCAGCCGAGCCTAACATGCCTTGAAGTTGATCGCGAACGATTTTTTCATGTTCTTCAAAACTCATAGTGAATAATAAATTTCTACCCACTCTAGCTCTATCTCTTGCATCCATTCCATCAAGATCAATCCCTTGGATGTTTGCAAAAGCTAAAGGAGAGCAAACCATGTGAACACAAATAGGTTTTTTAGGATCTCTTGGGTGATGGTATCCTCCCATATCCACAGGATAATCAAGTTTAGTTCTAGCATAAGGCATTTTTGGTGAATAAATTTCATGAACTCCAAGTTTTATAAATGGTTCCCAGTTGCTTATGATAACTTTAGTGTGCAAAAGAGAGGTTTTTACGTTTTTACTCAAAGCATCTTTTTGATCTTGTGGCATGCTTGGTACTATATATGGAATCATACTATTATAATTTGCCATCACAACTTTTTTAGCTTTTACTCTGTAATTTTTGCCTTTATTAACGTAAGTTACTAAAGCTCCATCTTTTGTATTTTCTACATTTATAACAGTGCTGTTTAATCTTAAACGCACTTTGTTTTTAGCAAGATCAAGTTTAGAATAATCAAAATGAGCTAGAGTAACTTCATTCATATCTTTGCCTTTTTTAGACACATCAGGAATTAATCTTCTAACCATTAATCTAGCAACAGTAGCATTACCATCAGCACAGTGGTGGATATATGGTTCTTCCATTTCAGCTAATGCTTCTCCCTCGATTGGATCAAGTCCAAGTTTGTCAAAACCAGGTAAGAAAGAAACTCTAGCATCTTCACAAGAAACAGCATCAATGCCTAAAGCTAAAAAATCATCTGTCATACCTTCAAAGAATTTTACAGCTTGTGGTGAAAGCTTAACTTTTTCTTCTAAAAATTTTTTATAGCTTGTTTTAGCCACATACTCATCTCTTTGCTCTTTTGTCAAGCCTTTTAAATAGTCTTTTTCGCTTTTAAATAAAGCAATAAGATCTTTTTTATCTTTATCATTAAGTGGAAAATCCCCTATAAATGCTTCAATGCTTCTTCCGTTGTTTTTTTCCTCAGGAATATCATCACAAATTACTTTTCTAGGGTTGCCACTTACGACTTTATCTACTCCAAATTCAGCCTTAGAAAAATACACACCTCTGCTAAGATTCAAATCAGGATAAAAATTTACATCAAAACGTTTAGCAAGCTCATCAATATCCACACCCAAAGATGATAATAAATCTACTACTTCTTTAGAATATAACGCCTTTGGTGATTGAAATGTTTCGCTACCACCATAACTTAAAATAGTACCATCTTCTAAATCTATTTCATTTCTTCTAGCATGTCCACCAAAATCATCATGATTATCAAGGATAAGAATTTTTTTATCTTTTCCAAATTTGTTTTGATAAAAACAGGCAGCTGCTAAACCACTAATTCCAGCTCCAACTACAACCAAATCATATTCTTGTTTAGGTTTGATAGCGCTAAAGTCAAATTTTTCACCATCTCTTAGCATATGTGCAAATTCATAACTTGCATTATTGCTACCCCTTAGTCCAAGCCATTTTGGAGGGTAGTATTCTTTGGTAAAATCTTCGATTTTGGCTTCTTTACCATATAATACTTGTAAAGGAGTCATTCCTGCAAGTATAGTTAAAGCCATTCCGTTTAAAAAATCTCTTCTTTGCATGATTGTCCTTAAAATAAGATATATCAAGTCTTATTTTAAGAATATATTTATATATTTACTCTTAAAAGTGTTTCATTTGAATACAAATTTTATAAAAAAGTTACTTTTTTTCTCTTTTTATAATTTTTATATAATTTAATAAGTAGAAAAATAAAGGCTAGGCTTAAAGCTAAAAAATGTGGAATTTGTGGTATTTTTGCAGATAAAAAATAATGCCAAGCTACTAGCAAAAAGCAAAAATATCCAAGTTTTCTTATTTTACTCATTTTTTTAAAAAACTTAAATGAGCTTATAAACATAAATGTGAGTATAAAAAAGCTTATAAAACCACTAAATTCTAAATTTTTACTGAAAGTATCTTTGAAAAAAAGTATTAAATCTAAATTTTTTCCAAAAGCAAAATAATTAAAAAAGTGAATCAAAGCCCAAAAAAATGCATAAAAACCTAAAAATTTAGGGTAATCTTTTGTGTGTTTATACTTTAAAAGTGAAAAAAACAGGCTCAATCCAAAAAAGATTAAGCCAAATATACCACTATAAAAATATACAGATTTTACAATATCAAATTCTTGCATGATTTGATAGATGCTAAAAACAATACTTAAAGCAAAGGCTAAAAATCCACCGATATTATAAACTTTTTTGCTCATTAAAAATTAACCTTTAAATCCATATCTTTATACAAATGTGCTACTTCTTTTTCATAGCCATTAAACATTTGTGTAGGCTTGGTGAAAAAATCTCCCAAAGGACGCTCATTTGCTTGAGACCATCTTGGATGAGAGACATTTGGATTAACATTAGCATAAAATCCATATTCTCTAGGGTTTGCTAGCTCCCATGTGGTTTTAGGTTGTTCTTTGGTAAATTCTATTTTTACAATAGATTTTATACTTTTAAAGCCATACTTCCATGGAACTACAAGGCGAATCGGCGCTCCATTTTGTCCTAATAAAGGTTTTTTATACATACCCACAGCCATAAGTGTTAGTGGATGCATAGCCTCATCTAATCTTAAGCCCTCTACATAAGGATAATCAAGAGTTGGGAAAAATGAAGCTTGATCAGCAAATTGATTTTTATCAAAAAGAGTGGTAAATTTTATAAATTTAGCCTCGCTTTTGACTTTGCATTTTTCTATTAAAGCACGTAATTCAAAACCAACCCAAGGCACCACCATAGACCAAGTTTCAACACAACGAAATCTATAAATTCTCTCTTCTAAAGGAAAAGCTAATAAATCTTGCATAGTTAAAGTCAAAGGTTCTTCAACTTCCCCGCTAACTTCTATTTTCCAACCATTTGTGTTGAAATTTTTTGCAAGTTCTACGGCTCTTTTTTTATCAGTAGAAAATTCATAAAAATTTACATAATTAGTTGCAATTTTTTCATCGCTAAGTTTTAATTTTTCATTATTAGGATCAGGAAAGAAATTTAATGCCATCAATTCAGATTGAACTAAGGCTGAACTAACTAAAGCTCCAGCGCCTAGTTTTAAAAAATGGCGTCTTTTTTTATATAATTGTTCGTTTGTGATGTTCATAATTTTCCTTTATAAGTTTTGTGATATTAAAACATATAAAGGAAAATAAAAGGATAATTTTTATTATATAAAAAAATATTTTTAAAAAATTATCTCGTTATTTTCAGATAGAGCAGGGTTGTTTTTTGGAAATGGAGAGGTATTAGTGTAATACTCTCTTTGCTTTTCATAAATTCCTTGATGAACCCCTTTTGGAATGATAAATTTTCTAGCACTATCAGGATAAAGTTCTAAGTATTTTGTTAAAAATTCTTTAAAAACCGGAGCAGCAGTCCTTGCACCACCTTCGATTTGTTTCATAGGTTTATTATCATCATTACCATACCAAATGATAGCTTCTATTTCAGGAGTCAAGCCACAAAACCATGCATCGATGCTTTTATTTGAAGTGCCTGTTTTTCCAGCTATTTCAATCCCTTCTACCCTAGCGTTGCGTCCAGTGCCTTTTTTAACAACATTTTGCATCATATCATTGACTAAAAAGGCTTGTTCGGGTTCGCTAATTTTTCTTTCTCCAGAGTTAAATTCTACTACCATTTTGCCATTTTTATCAATTACTCTTTTAATGAGTATTAAATCTTTTTGCACGCCATAGTTTCCAAATACTGTATAAAGTTTAGCATAGTCATAAATAGAAATTCCAAAGCTACCCAAAACTATAGATAAATCAACCGGTATATTCTCAAAGCCCATAAATTGAAGTTTATCATGGATCACATCAAGTCCTAGGGCAAGAGCTAAATTTATGGTAGCTAGGTTTCTTGATCCAGTTAATGCTTCTTTTAAGCTTATAAGCCCTAGAAATTTTCCACCGTAATTTTTAGGTTTCCAGTCTTTCTCATCTTCTTTGGTACTTTCAAAAATTCTTGAAATATCAGCAACCTTGCTCATAGGAGAATAACCCATGTCAATAGCAATTTGGTATAAAAAAGGTTTAAAAGAACTTCCAGGCTGTCTTAAACTTTGAGTAGCGCGGTTGAAATTACTTTTTGTATAATTTACTCCACCTACTAAGGCTAATATATCTCCATTTTGGTGATTTGCTACTATCATAGCTCCATTAAGTGTGCTTAAATTTGCATCTTTGTCTCTTTTAACTATTTCATCATAGCCAAATTTTAAAGCTTCTCTTGCAATATTTTGCACATCAAGATCTATAGCAAGCTCTATTTTATAACCGCCACTTTTTAAGTCTTTAATTCCGCTTAGTTGTTTTAAAACTTCTTGAGTAACATAAGGAGCTGCATTTTGTGTTAAAGTATCATCATATACTTTTGGAATTTCTTTTAAGGCATTTTCATACTCTTCTTTAGAAATCCAACCAAGATTATACATTCTTTGTACTACGCTATTTGCTCTAGCTAAAGAAAGATCTAAATGTCTAGTAGGATCATAAGTACTTGGAGCCTTTGGCATACCTACTAAAATGGCAATTTCTTTCAAACTAAGCTCATCTAAATTTTTTCTAAAATACCCAAGCGCAGCAGTTTTTACTCCATAATATCCATGTCCAAAGAATATGAAATTTAAATATCTTTCTAAAATTTGCTCTTTAGTTAAAGTACTTTCTATTTTGTATGCAAGTAAAGCTTCTTTTAGTTTTCTACTTAAAGTACGCTCTGGGGTTAATTCTGTGTTTTTTATGAATTGTTGCGTAAGAGTGGAAGCTCCTTCCATGGTTTTTCCACCACTTCTTATGATTTTAATAGCTGCTCTAAAAATCGCATCTATATTAACCCCACCATGTTCAAAAAAGCTAGTATCTTCAATGGCTACCAAAGCTTCTATAAGTCTTGGAGGAAGTTCTTCATAAGGGGCATAAAAGCGGTGTTGCTCGAAAACATTTGCAACTAATTTTCCATTCTTATCAAAAATTTGTGTTGTAAGAGGTGGTTTGTAATCTTTAAAGGTGTATTGATTTAAATCAGAATCAGAAAACAAATAAGCAATAAATATAAAAACTCCAACCGCACACACTACACAAAAAGAAAGAAATATTTTTAAAATTTTTATCATAAAAATGCTTTCAAAAGTTCTATATTAAGCCCTAATGCTGTACTTTGATGGCCTATGATTTTTTTAATGTATTTTTTATGAAATCCCTCGCACATCACAGCTCCGGCTTTGCCTTGATAAAGTTTTGACTCAACGTATTCTTGCATATCTTTTAAATCAAATTTATCCAAAATCAAATCACACTTGCTAAGATTAAAAATCTTTTTATCTTCTAAAACTAAAATCATCGCGCTTAAAACACTAATACTTTTGCCACTTTGCAAATTGAGCATATTAAAAGCCTCATTATCGCTTTTAGCTTTAGTAAGAATGATATTTTGAGCACAAACTATGCTATCAGCAAATAAAACATTTTTTAAATCAGGATATTTTGCAAAAAATTGCCTTTCTTTTTCTAAAACAATTTTTTGCACATAAGAGCTTGGATTATCTTTTTTTACCAAGCTCTCATCATAATCGATAATAATTTGTTCAAAAGCGATATTTGCTTCTTTTAATAAAGCAACGCGTGAAGGCGAACTTGAAGCTAGATAAAGCATTAAATAAGACTTTCTTCTATGATTTTCTTAGCATGATCAAGCGCTTGTTCTATTTTGCTTGTATCTTTACCACCAGCTGTTGCAAAATCATCTCTACCACCACCGTTTCCACCAAGTATTTGTGCAATTTCTTTTACCAAAACACCAGCTTTTAATGAAGCGTCTTTAACACCTGCAGCTATGATGATTTTGCCTTCCTTTTCTTGTAAAAGTAAAATTACAGCTTTGTTAAATTTGTTTTTAAACTCATCTATCATGGTTTTTATATCGCCACTGTCTATTTTTTGCACACAATATTGAATGCCATTTAGTTCTTTAGAGTTTAATTCTGCTTTGTTTGAATTTTTTAATTCATTTTTTAAACTAGCTATTTCATTTTTTAATTTTGCCACATAGCTTAAAATATCATGAGTTTTTAACTCTTCTTTAGCTTGGTTTAGCTCTTTTAAATTTTCATTAACATAATCAAGTGCAGCTTTGCTTACTACTGCTTCTATTCTTCTAACTCCAGCGCTAACACCGCTTTCTTTGATGATGTAAAAACTTCCTATTTCAGAGCTATTTTTCACATGGGTACCACCGCAAAGTTCTTTACTAGCTCCTAGGGTTAAAACTCTTACTTTTTCTTGATATTTTTCACTAAATAAAGCTATGGCGCCACTTTTTTTAGCTTCATCTAAAGCCAAAATTTCAATTTTAGCTTCATTTGCTTGCATGATGTAAGTATTTACTAAAGCTTCTATTTGCTTTAATTCTTCTTTGTTTAGGGCTTTTGGATGAGTAAAATCAAATCTTAATTTATTATGCTCTACCAAAGAGCCTGCTTGGCTAATGTGTGAGCCAAGAATTTCTCTTAAAGCATGGTGTAATAAATGTGTCGCACTATGATGTCTTGCGATTTGTTCTCTTTTTTTAGTATCTATGCAAGCTAATACTTCATCGTTTGTTTTAAGATCTTGTTTTAATTTCACTTGACTAAGATTAATATCAAAGAATTTTTGTGTATCTAAAACCTCATTTTCATTGATAAAACCTATATCAGCGCTTTGCCCTCCACTTGTTGCATAAAATGGAGTTTTTTCAAGCATTAACCATGCTATATCTCCTGCCTTAGCTTTGGTTATGATTTTAAAATTTTCATCTAAAATGGCTATGATTTTAGTTTTTTCTTCATAATTTTCATAACCACTAAAAGTATTTTTGCCAAATTTTTCTAATAAAACTTTAAAGTCTCCGCTAACTGCTTTATCTCCACTTCCTTTCCAAGAAGCTTTGGCTCTGTCTTTTTGTTCTTGCATAAGCTCATTAAATTTAGCCTCATCCACACTAAGATTTTTTTCTCTTAGCATATCTTGGGTTAAATCAAGCGGAAAACCGTAAGTATCATAAAGTTTAAAAGCTACTTCACCGCTAAAAATATCTTTAGTTTTTTTAAGTTCTTCATTGAAAATTTCAATACCATTTTCAATAGTGCTTAAAAATCTT
Organism: Campylobacter sp. IFREMER_LSEM_CL2194; assembly: GCF_025771685.1. Lineage (NCBI taxonomy): Bacteria > Pseudomonadati > Campylobacterota > Epsilonproteobacteria > Campylobacterales > Campylobacteraceae > Campylobacter > Campylobacter sp. IFREMER_LSEM_CL2194. Next base: position 183,871 of record NZ_JAKMQS010000001.1, on the reverse strand, counting down.
TCTTCTTCTAGTTTAATCTGCTCTTTGATAAATTCTTTTTTTTCATTTAGGTAAGTATAATGCCCACCCATTAACTCGCAAACCACATCTACAAGCTCATACATAAAAGCTCTTTTAAGACCTAATAAATATCCATGTCTTAAGGCACGGCGCATAATTCTTCTTAAAACATAGCCCCTGCCTTCTTTATCAAAACCAACTCCTTGAGCAAGTAAAAATACACTTGATCTAATATGATCAGCGATTACTCTATAGCTAGCTCCATTTTCGTAGGTATAAGTTTTGCCACAAAGTTTAGCAATACTCTCAATAATAGGCATAAACAAAGAACTATCAAAATTGCTAAATTTTCCTTCTTTTATAGCACTAACTCTTTCAAGTCCCATGCCTGTATCAATACTAGGTTTTGGCAATGGAGTAAGTGTGCCATCAGCACTTCTTTCATACTGCATGAAAACTAGGTTCCAAATTTCTAAGAACCTATCTCCATCACCACCCATATAATCTTCACTAGAATTAAAATGCTCAGCACCTTGATCATAAAAAATTTCACTACAAGGTCCGCATGGTCCAGTATCGCCCATTTGCCAGAAATTATCTTTATCGCCAAATTTATAAATTCTTTCTTTTTCTATATGTTTTTGCCAAAGTTCATATGCTTCATCATCGCTTTCATGTACAGTTACATATAGTCTTTCTTTAGGTAGTTTTAAAACTTCAGTTACAAACTCCCAAGCATAAGCAATGGCTTGTTCTTTAAAATAATCTCCAAAACTAAAATTTCCAAGCATTTCAAAGAAAGTATGATGTCTTGCTGTGTAGCCTACATTGTCTAAGTCATTATGTTTTCCACCAGCTCTTATACAAGTTTGACAACTTGTTTTACGCGGAGGATTAGGACGTGGTACTTCTCCGGTAAATATACTTTTAAAAGGCACCATACCTGCATTAGTAAAAAGTAAAGTTGCATCATCAGGCACTAAAGGGCTTGAAGGAGTGATTTCGTGTCCTTTTGACTTAAAAAATTCTAAATATTCTTTTCTTATATCCATAGATTTTCCTAGCTAGTTTTTTGCTTAAAATAATACCAAAAATACTTTAAATTAAGTAAAACTATCTTATAATCATGATTTTAAATTTACTAAGGTAATACAATGAAAATTCCTTTTATAGACTTAAATGCTCAATATAATGCTTATAAAAATGAAATCGATGAGGCTATTAGTGAAATTTTACAAAGCACTTCTTTTATAGGTGGTGCAAAATTAGAAGAGTTTGAATATAATTTAGCTAAATATGTAGGTATTAAACACGCAATAGGTTGTTCAAGTGGTACAAGTGCGTTATTTTTAGCCTTGATGGCTTTGGGTGTAGGTAAAGATGATGAGGTAATAGTGCCAAGTTTTACCTTTATAGCTACAGCTGAAATGGTTGCTCTAATCGGCGCTAAACCTGTTTTTGTAGATATTGATTTTAAAGATTATAATCTTAGTTTAGAAAAAGTTCAAAGTGCTATCACGCCTAAAACTAAAGCTGTAATTGCTGTGAGTATTTTTGGACTTATGCCTGATATGTTTGCTCTAAAAGAGCTTTGTAAAAGTCAAAATATTGCTTTGATAGAAGATAGTGCGCAAAGTTTTGGAGCTAGTCAAAAGGGTATAAAATCATGTGCTATAGCTGATATATCATGCACAAGCTTTTTTCCGTCTAAGCCTTTAGGTGCTTATGGAGATGGCGGGGCGATTTTTACCCAAGATGATGAATTAGCGCAAAAAATAAAAATTTATTTAAATCATGGACAAATACAAAGATATAAACATAAATACATCGGTATTAATGGAAGGCTTGATACTATCCAAGCAGCTATTTTAAATGTGAAATTAAAATACTTAGATGAAGAGATTAAAAAAAGAGAAGCAATAGCAAAAATTTATGATGAAAATTTAAAAAATTGTATTTTACCACCAAGGAAAGATGATTTTGTGAGTGCCCAGGCTCAATATAGCGTGCGTGTAAAGAATAGAGAAAATTTCATGCAAAAATTACAAGAGCAAGGCATACCTACTGCGGTGCATTATCCTTTAGGGCTTCATTTGCAAGAAGCTTTTGATTATCTTGCTTATAAAAAAGGCGATTTACCAAATACAGAACTTTTAAGTGATGAAATTTTATCCTTACCTATGAGTGCATTTTTAAAAGAAGAGCACCAAGCTAGAGTGATAGAGGCTTTTAAATGAAAATAGGGCTTATAGGTCTTGGTAAAATGGGTAAAAACCATTTAAGAGAACTTGAGCGTAATTTAAAAGTAAAAGAAATTCATCTTTATGATCCTTTTTGCAAAGATAAATTTAAACACTTTTTTCATAAAAATTTTGATGATTTTTTAGCACAAAATCTTGATGGTGTTATCATTGCTACACCTACTCATACGCATTTAGATATAGCTTTAAAGGTTTTTCCTAAAATAAAAAATGTTTTGATAGAAAAGCCTTTGGCGTTAAATGTTGATGAAATTTTAATCTTAGAGCAAAAAGCTAGAGAAAACAAAGTCAGAGTAGGGGTGGGTTTTTGCGAGAGATTTAATCCTGCTATTTTAACTTTTAAAGAAAAACTTTTAGAAGATGAGATTATAAGTATTAATATACAAAGAATTTCGCCTTATCCACAAAGAATAAACGATGTAGGTGTTTTAAGTGATCTTAGTGTGCATGATATTGACTTAGTTAGATTTTTAAGTCAAGAGCAAATTTTAAAAGCAAATATTTATAAAAGCTTCCATCATGATAAATTTGAAGATGAGGTAATGATAAGCTTAAAATTAGAAAATATCTTAGCAAGTATTCATGATAGCTGGAATGGACAATGTGTTATAAGAAAAATCGCACTTTTAGGTAAAAAACATACTTATGAACTTGATCTTAAAAATTTTGAACTTTTTATCAATATGCAAAAAATTCCAAATTTATATGAAAACTCTCCTTTATATGCTGAGCATGAAGCCTTTTTTGAGCTTTTGCAAAATGGGGTTTGTAAAAATTTAGCTAGCATTGAAGATGCTTTGAGAGTGCAAGAAATTTTAGAAGGTGTTTGATAGTGAAATATGTATTTTTTTTAAATATGGGCGGGGTTAATAAACTTGAAGAATGTGAAGTTTTTTTAAAAAATATGTTTAATGATCCTTATATTTTAGGGATAAAAAATGTTTTTTTAAGAAAATTTGTAGCCTTTATGATAAGAAAATCAAGACTAAAAGCTATGAAGCAAAACTATGAAAAAATGGGTGGGAAGTCCCCGCTTACTCAAATCACACAAAGTTTATGTGATAAATTAAATTCTAAAACTAGAGAATATAGCTTTGATTTTATCAGTCTATATGTACCACCCTTTGTAAATGAGGTTTTTTCAAAATATGATTTTCAAAAAAATGATGAAATCATTTTATTTCCTTTATATCCTCATCATTCTAAAACCACTGTAACTAGTTCTTTAGAAGTGGTGCAAAATGAGCTAAGAAATATCCAAAATCAAGCTAATGTAAAAATCATTGATGTTTTTTATAAAGATGAACTTTATAATGAAATGATTATAAAGCATATTTTAGAAAAAAAGAAAGAATGTGATTATAAAACTTTGATTTTTTCTGCCCATTCTTTACCGCTTTCGGTGATTAAAAAAGGTGATTTATATGAAAAACATGTGCAAGAGCATGTGGGTATCTTAAAAGAAAAACTTAAAAATGAATTTGAACAAATCATTTTATCGTATCAATCAAAACTAGGTCCAGTGAAATGGCTTGAACCTAATACAAGTGATATTTTAGCAAATTTAGATCAAAAAGCTTTGATTTATCCTATATCTTTTTGCATAGATTGCTCTGAAACGATTTTTGAACTTGGAGTTGAGTATAGACACTTAGCAAAAAGTGATTATGAGCTTATTGCTTGCCCTAATAATAGTGATGAGTTTATAGAGTTTATTTTAAATTGTTTAGTTTAGAGTCAAATAAAACTCTAAATTTTAAAGTTAGTTTGGATTAGTTTTTATCGTTTTGTTCTCTATAGGCTTTAAATAACTTTCTTTTATCATAAGATTTACTGTATCTTTAAACATAGGTAAAGCACTTTGTGCAGCATAATAACTATAAGCCTTGGTAGGATTTCTCACCAAAACCCCTATGGTGTAATTGTTTTTCTCATCATTTGCAAAGCCAAAAAATGAAGCATTGTAGCGATTTGAAGTATAGCCTTTTCTTTCAGCAATCCTAGCAGTTCCTGTTTTACCACCTATGATAATGCCTTGAGTTTGTGCTTTTTTACCTGTTCCTTTTTCTATAACATTGATTAAAATTTGTTGCATTTCTTTGGCAGCTTTACTTGAGAGAATTTTTTCTTTTTTAACTTCATCATCAAGTTTTATTAAGCGTCCATCTTGATAAATTTTATTTGCAATTTGTGGTGTGATATAAATTCCATCATTGTTAAATACATTATAAGCAGCTAGAAGTTGCATAAAAGTTGTTTTTAAGCCATAACCATAGCTTAATACAGATTTTTCTACTTCTCTTAATCTTTTTGGATTTGGTATTTCTCCTTTTTGTTCATAAGGAAGATCAATACCACTTCTTTCTCCAAAACGAAAAATTCTAAGCCCTGAGATGATTTCAAGATTGCTTAATCTTTGGGCGATTTTAATCATGCCGACATTTGAAGAGTAGGTGATAACTTCTTCCATGCTCATTTTATCTTTTCTATGATCATCGCGTATGGTAAAACGACCAAGCTTGTATTGACCGCCTTGAGTGTTGATGATTTCATTGACTTTGATTTTATCAAGCATTAAAGCAGTGGTAAATATAAAAGGCTTTATAACAGAACCTGCTTCATAGCCATATTCTATCGCGCTTGCATTAAGTACAGATAGATCTTTTCCACGATTTTGCGGATCGTATCTTCTTGAGCTAGCAAGGGCTAAAATTTTTCCACTTTTACTTTCCATAATTGCAACTATAATTTCATTAGCTTTTAGATCTTCATTTCTTTTATCAATAGCCTTTTCTAAGCCTTTTTGAAGTTTTAGTGAAATATTTAAGTATAAATTACATCCATCTATTTTACGCTTTTCATAAGAGTGCAAATTTAAGATAATATTGCCACCTATATCTCTTAAACCTTGGATTTTTGCATTTTGTAAAGGGCTTAAGCATTCATTGTAGTATTTTTCTAAACCTTTTATGCCGACATTTTTAAAAATTTCGCTTTTTTCATCCATATAAGTTCTTGTGTAGCCTATGATAGGAGTAAGTGAGTCTTTTGGCATATACACGCGATCTTCTTTGTGTTCTATGATATCAAGTCCTCTTGTTTCAACTCTGCCGTTGTTATTTGTAAAAGACTTAAAAAAACCTTGAGTATAAAGCTTTTTAGCTAATTCTTTTAAATAACTTGCATCTTTTGAGTTAATATCTTGGAGTAAAATAAAATTATAACTTCTTCTTTTTTTTGCAAGCATTCTTTTTTTGATATCTTGCATTTGCTCATCGCTTGCGCCACTATAAATCTGAAAAAGTGTTAAAAATAAATCTTTTTTATCAGGATTTAAACTTCTTAGATCAATCTCTGCTCTATAAATTTGCCTACTAGAAGTTACTGTAAAATTATCGCTTGTGATGATATTACCTCTAAGAGCGGAAAAATATTGTTCTTTTTGGGTATTTGGTATATGGCGTTTTGAGGTTAGAAAAAAAGTAGAAAGTAAAAACAAGGCCATAAAAAACAGAGCCATACAAAAAGCAAAAGCTACCTTTGAAACTCTATTTCTAATGGTGTTTGAAAGCATATATTAAATTTGAGTTCTTGAAATTTCTTTATATGCGTTTATAGCCTTATTTCTAACTTCAAGCATAAATTTCATACTTGATTCAGCTTTGCTAATAGCAATTGCTGCTTGGTGTAAGTCTTTTACTTCACCTGTTGCGATGTCTACCATAGCAGCTTCAGCTGTTTCTTGAGTTTTATTAAGGTTGTTAATAGAATTTTTTAATAAGCTTGAAAATTCATTACCTATATTATTTGAGTTGTTGTTATTTTTATTGTTAACATTGTTAAATTGATTTATACCATTAATAGTGTTCATTTATTAACCTCTTAGTAAATCTATCGCACTTTGTGCTATAGTTTTAGTGCTTGTAAAAGCGCTTACATTTGCTTGGTAAGCTCTTGTTGCTTCTATTAAATCGGCCATTTCAATGACAGGGTTTATATTTGGAAAAGCAACATAACCTTGTTCATTTGCATCTGGATGAGATGGATCAAATTTCATACGAAAATCTTTATCATCTCTTACAACCTTATCAACCACTACGCTCATTATAGCAGGTTTTGCATCTTTTTGTGAAGCTGGGTCGTTTAAAGGATTTTCATATTCTAAAAAATTATTATCTTTAGCGATTTGCTTATTTAGTAATTCGTTAAAATCAGTCGCTTTAAAAATCACTTCTCTTCTTCTATACGGTCCGCCTTCTGCTGTTCTGGTAGTGTTTGCATTAGCTATATTTGAGCTAATTACATTCATTCTAAAGCGTTGAGCGCTAAGTCCGTATCCGCTAATATCAAAATCACTTAAATAAGCCATTGTTTTTCTCCTAGCCTAATTTAGAGCTTGTTTCTATGATGGTTGAAAAAATATTACTTTGTCTTCTTAAAACACCATCTAAAGCAGTAATCATCATAGTATTTTTACTCATTTCAGTAGTTTCTACATCAAGATCTACTGTATTTGCATCATTTCTTGCTAAATGCCCATCTCTTAAATAAATGGTTGATTTATTAGGATCTGGAAATTTCCAAGGTTTTTGATGATTTGCATTTGTACTTGCTAATTCAAGCTCTTTAGTATCTTTCTTTTTAAAAATTTCATTTGCTCTATTAACTAAAGCAGTTTCAAATTCTATATCTCTTGCTTTATAAAAAGGAGTATCAACATTTGCAAGGTTGGAATTAATCATTTGACTTCTTAGATTTCTTCCTGCTAAAGCATCAACAATAAGTTCTTTTGATTTAAAAGGGCTTATCATAATTTTTCCTTTAAAATAAAGCTTTTATAGACTAAAAGCAAAAATCATTCCAAAATATTTATGCAATTTTGTTTATCTATAAGTATATCTTTTTATAGTAAATTTTTGAAATTTTTAAAGCCACTTTCAAGCGAAACTTTTTTTTCTAGTGTTTTTAAAAAATCTTTTTTTGTCATTTCTTTAGCGCCCATAAATTTTAAATGCTCATTAGGCACTTGACAATCTATTAAAAAATCATATGGTTTTAAAAGCTCACAAAGTCTTATTAGGGCTACTTTTGAAGCATCTTTTTTAAGGCTTATCATGCTTTCGCCAAAAAATATTTTGCCTATGATAAGTCCATATAAACCACCGATTAAAACATCATTTTCATAAACTTCAACACTATGAGCTAAATTTTGCTCAAAAAGCTTTGTATAAACTTGTATAAACTCTTGACTTATCCAAGTTTTTTTTCTTTTTGCACAATGACTTATAAGCGAGTTAAAATCAAAATCAAGTCTTATTTCATAAGTTTTTAAAGCTTTTTTTATGCTTTTTTGTATACGCACTTCATTAGGTAAAAGCACCATTCTAGGAGAAGGGCACCACCAAGTAACAGGATTACTAGTCCATGGAAAAAGCCCTAAGCTATAAGCATGAGGTATAAAGTCTACCTCCAGTTTTTCACTAATAAAAACAGGCGCATCATCAGGGCTTTTTAAAAGTTTAGAATACAAATTCGATTTTTTCATTTTTGGAAAGTTTGAGTTTTAATTTACCACCATTTTTTAATTTTCCAAATAAAATCTCATCGCTCAATCTTTCTCCTAATTCTTCAGCAATAATGCGTTTTAATAATCTGACTCCAAATTCTTTGTTATTGGTTTTTTTAGCAAGAAATTCTTTTACTTTTTTATCAGCTTCTATGGTGATATTATTTAAATTTTTCGCCATTAAATCTAGCTCTTTTTGGACGATTTGTTCTAAAATTTCTTGATTTAAGTCATTAAAATGAATGATTTTATCTATACGGTTGATAAATTCAGGCGCAAAAAAATCTTTTATGGCTTTATTGTTTTTTTCTTTATCACTGCTTAAAAAACCAAGCTCATTACTTTCTTTTAAGCCTAAATTAGAGGTCATAATGATAATAGTATTTTTAAAATCAGCTTTTAATCCACTATTATCCGTTAAACTTGCATTATCAAAAATTTGCAAAAAAGTATTAGTTAAATCAGGATGAGCTTTTTCTATCTCATCAAATAAAACTACGCTAAAAGGATTTTTTCTAATACTATTACTAAGCAAGCCACCATCTTCATAGCCCACATAACCTGCTGAAGTTCCTATGAGTTTGCTCACATCATGTTTTTGTGAGTATTCACTCATGTCAAATCTTTCAAGATTAAGATTTAAAATTTGTGCTAAATTTTTCGCAAGTTCGGTTTTACCAACCCCGCTTGAACCGGTAAATAAAAACACGCCTTTTGGGGTGTTTTTACCTTTTAATCCTGCATAGCTTTGTTTTAAAATAGAACATAAAGCTTTAATAGCTTCATCTTGTCCAAAAATGTTTTGTTTTAAATCATGCTCTAAGTTCTTAAGAATTTTACCTTGATCGCTTTCATAAATTTTATGGGAATGCGTCATTCTTGCTAAAGTATTTTCTAAATCTTTTATTTTTACTATTTTTTTACTTTTTTTATCTTCTAAAGCAAAGCTTGCACCAAGCTCATCGATTAAATCAATCGCGCTATCTGGTAAAAATTTATCATGTAAAAATTGTTTTGCTAATTTTATACTTGTTTGTAAAATTTCATCACTAATTTTGATTTTGTGAAAATTTTCATATTTGCTTTTTAAGCCTTGTAAGATTAAAAAACATTCTTCTTCGCTTGGTTCATCTATATCAATTTTTGCAAATCTTCTACTTAGAGCTTTGTTTTTATCGAAGGTGTTTTTATATTCTATAAAAGTAGTTGCTCCTATGCATTTGATATTGCCATTACTTAGTACAGGTTTTAATAAATTTGACATATCTGCATGACTTTCATTGCTTGCGCCAGTTCCTACTATGGTGTGAATTTCATCTATAAATAAAATAGCATTAGGGATATTTTCTAATTCTTTAATGATATCTTTTAATCTTTTTTCAAAATCACCTCTGTATTTTGTCCCTGAAAGCAAGCTTGCCATATCAAGACTATAAATTTTTGAGTTTTTTAAATGTTTTGGCACTTTTTCTTCAGCTATAGCTAGCGCTAGTCCATCTATAATGGCACTTTTACCAACACCTGGTTCACCAACCAAAATAGGATTATTTTTCTTGCGACGGCTTAGAATTTGCATCATTCTTTCAAGTTCAAATTTCCTACCTATAACAGGATCTATTTTACCTTTTTTTGCAAGCTCAACTAGCTCTATGGTATGGGTTTTTAAATTTTCAAATTCAGCATTTTGTAACAATTCTTTTATTTTTTCTTCTTCTATTAGGTGTTTTTTTAAAATATTATAAGAATAAGCTTTTTCTTCTTTGCAAAGTGCTATGATAAAATCAATCACACTTGTTTGATTTTTTGCATTTAGCTTGTGTAATATATTTTCCAAGATCACAGAAAAAATAGGTTCTATTTCTTTTTTTAAAATTTCGTTATTTTTAGCTAAGTAGTTTTTTAACTCATTTTCAAAGCCTTGTAAATCACCATCTCCAATTTCTTCAAGTAGATTTTTAAAGTCATTGCTAAGTTTAACTAAAGCAAAAAGCAAATGCTCACAAGTGATAAATTCATGATGATTGATAAAGCTTAAATGTCTTGCATTTGGTATAAATGAGTCAATTAATTCTTTATATTTCATTGTTCTTCTATCCTTGTTTGGAGTGGAAAATCATTGTTTTTTGCTGCCATGTCAACTTGCTGTTTTTTGCTAAGTGCAATTTCTTCTGTGTATATGCCACAAACTCCACTTCCTTGATGATGGATTTCAAGCATGATCGCACTTGCTTTTTCAAAATCATGATGAAAAATATTCATTAAAATTTCAATTACAAAATCCATAGTGGTAACATCATCATTTAAAAGCAAAACCTTAAACATTTTAGGTTCTGCTAGTTTTTGTTGCTCTAAAATTTCACTTTTTAGACCCATTTAATATCCTATTAATATCTTCTTGTATAATCTCAGTAGAAACTTTCCCAAGATAATATTTCACATAATTTTTTGAGTCTTTATTCCAAAAGTCTGTTAAATCTTGATAAATACCATCTTTTAAAACCACTTTAAAAGGAAGTTGCTCCATGCTTTGATAGTTGATATCTTTTAAAGCTTGTGCGACAATTCTATCATTTTCTTTAGAATTGCTTAAAAAATAATACGCCCCATATTTAATGGCAAAATCTTTTACAGTTTGATCGCTTACATTTTCAAAATGACTAAGCCCCATGATGATAAAATTATCTGTATTTTTTTGCCATAAGCTTGTTAGATGGGCAGCTTCTTCTTGGCAAGGTGTGCAAAAGGTTCCAAAAAAATCAAACATTAAAATTTTATTCTCTTCGCCCTTTACCACAAAACCATTTTGTGTTCTTACTAAGGTTTTTTCACCTCCATTGACACTTTTTAAAAGAATTTCATCGCCCATTTTATACTCAGCAAACGCAAATTCATTTTCAATTTTTTCTTCACTTGAACAAGCATTTATTAAAAATGCAAAAGCAAATGTAAAAAATAAATAAGCAAATTTTTTCATCAAAATCCTTTTTTAATAATGATTTTTCATAGCAGCTCTTGCCTCAAGATCTGCTTGTTTTTTCTTTAAACTTTCTCTTTTATCGTGTAAGTTTTTTCCTTTAGCTAAGGCTATTAAGACTTTTGCTTTATTTTTTTCATTAAAATAAAGTTCTAATGGAACTATAGTAAAGCCTTGAGTGCTAATTTTACCAAAAAGCCTATCGATTTGCTTTTTATGCATTAAAAGTTTTCGCGCGCCTTTTTCATCATGCTTATAAAAAGAATGTGTAGTACTAAGATGAGAAATATGAGCATTAAGTAAGAAAATTTCACCTTTGATAATACGCACAAAAGAATCTTTTAAATTTGCTCTACTAGCTCTTAATGCTACTACCTCAGAACCTTTTAAAACAATACCTGCTTCAAATTTTTCCAAAATTTCATAATCAAAAAAAGCTTTTTTGTTTTTTACTATAGTTTTTTTCATTATTTAGCCTTAAAAACTCCACTTCCACTTCCACTTAAAAAATAAGCCTCATTAAGAAAAGTTTGCATTTTAGGATAAATTTTTACACAAGGAGCAAATAAGTCGTTTAAATCAGTATTTTTATACTCTAAAATTTCACTTGTTTTAAGTGTTTTAAGTGTTTTGGCTAAATTTAAATTTGCTGTTAAATCGTATGAGCTTTCATCAAATGCTTTATATACTTTTGCGCTTGAGCATTCAATAGCAGGAAAAGTAAAATCAAGTTGGCTAAAATCATCTTCAAAATATTCTACAATCTCGCCACACCCGCTAACATTTGCACTATCATATCCACTTAAAAAAAAGATTAAATCAGAACCGAGTTTTTGGCAGATTTGTTCAAGTTGTTGTTGGTTAAGTTTTAAATTTAAAGATTCGTTAATCATAAGCAAAAATGTCACTGCATCAGTGCTACTTCCACCAAGGCCTCCACCTATGGGAATGTTTTTGATAAGCTTTAAACTTTTGTCTTTAAAAAATTCATTTAATTCATTAGAAAATCCTAAATTTTCTAATTCTTTATAAGCTTTGCATATGATGGTATCTTGAGTAAAATTTCCAGTAATTTCAAACCCTTCTTTGGTTTTTTCATCACTAAAGCTTAATTCATCAAAAATATCTTTTAATAAAACAAAGCGTGATTGTAATAAATGATAAGATCTTGAGTCAATTCCTATGATTTTTAAAAAAATATTAGCTTTTGCGTAAGCTTTCATTTTTTAAGCTTTTTACTCAGATCATCAAGTTTTATCGTTTCATCACTAATTGCATGTAAATTTTCACTTTTTACTTGCTCGATAAGCTCTTTGCGTAGTATCATTAAAGACTTTGGAGCTTCGATGCCTATTTTAGCATAGCCTTTGCCTGTTTGAACTACTTTGATTTCTATATCATCTCCGATTTTTATACTTTCATTTTCTTTTCTTGATAAAATTAACATTTTAATACCTTATTTAAATAATATTGCACTTGATTATCTTGGATAGAAATGATAGAAAAAAAATCTTTTTCTTCTAAAATATAGCTACCTTCTTCTTGAATTTCCAAATCGTCCAAAAATATTTTTTGTCCATTGTGTAATTTTTGGGGGTATTTTATCGTATTTTTTCTAAGATTTAAATAAGCTAAAGGATTTAACTCTTTTTCATTTTCATAAAAAAACCTTCCTTCACTTAAACGCTCTAATGAGCTTAGCGTGGCTTTAATACCAAGTTTTCTAGCAAATAATTCACAATAAGAGCGTATATAAGAACCCTCACTAACTGCTATTTCTATGGTTAAAAAGGGGTGGTTATAGTGTAAAATTTTAGTATAAAAAATTTCCATAACGCAAGGTTTTAAATTGACTTCAAAACCTCTTTTTGCAAGCTCATAAGAGCGCACTCCATCTATTTTTTTTGCACAAAATGCGGGTGGGGTGTAGGTGATTTTACCTAAAAGTTCATTTTTAATTTGTTCTAAAACTTTCTCTTCAAAAGCATTTATAAGATTGATCTCTTTGATATTTTGATTATCAAGGCTTAGTGAATGCACACCTAGCCAAAGCGTTGCTTTATAAACTTTTGGATTTTTATCAAAAAAGCGAAAAAGTTTTGTGTATTGATCAAAGGCTATGAGTAAAACACCTTTTGCAAAAGGATCAAGTGTTCCTGAAAAACCTGCTTTTTTATTTTTATATTTTTTCTTGAGTTTGCCTAAAAAAGCATTAGAACTCATTCCACTTGGTTTGTAAGCTACAAAAAGTTTATTCATATTACTTTTTCCACAAAACTTGACATTATCATTCTTTCTATGCCTCCAAAATTAATCGTGAGTTTTTCTTCAGCACCTATTTTACTTACCCCAGTGACTCTGCCTATGCCAAAAATTTTATGTTTGATTAAATCGCCTTTTTTATAGCAATTTTTTTGATGATCTAGTGTTAATTCTTTTTTGATTACATTGCTCTCGCCAAAAAATCTACTTTTTTCTAATCTTGTGCGACTTCCTTTATAAAATCTAGAATTAGCATAGCTTAGATAAAGTTTTTTCTTGGCTCTAGTGATTGCTACATAAGCAAGTCTTCTTTCTTCTTCTATATTGCTGGATTCGCTAGTGAGTGGAAAAAATCCTTCTTCTAAGCCTATGATAAAAACATTATCAAACTCAAGTCCTTTACTTGCATGAATACTCATAATACAAATACTTTCTTTATCAAGTCCATCTTGCTCATTAAGTAAAGAAATTTCATTTAAAATATCATCTAAGCCATTATAATTTCCATGAGTGATTTTATCTTTTAAGTTAGCATAAAGTTCATCTATGTTTAAAAGTTTATCTTCACCCTCTGGATTATCTTTATAAAATTCTTTGATTTTAAATTCTTCTTCTAAGGCTAAAATCATTGCAAGCAAATCATCTTTTTCTTTGATTTTGTGTATGCTTAGTATGAATTTTTCTAATTCTTTGTCTGTTTTTTTGCTAAAAAATCCATTTCCTTGCAAAGCACATAGGCTTTCAAATAAAGACAAATGATTTTCTTTGGCATAATTTTCTAGCTTTTCTAAACTTGCATTACCAAAGTTTCTTTTAGGGCGGTTGATAATGCGTTTAAAAGAATAATCATCATTTAAATTTGAAAGCAATCTTAAATAAGAAATGATATCTTTAATCTCAGCTCTTTCATAAAAACGAATTCCACTTAGCAATTTAAAAGGAATTTTTTCTTTGCTAAAAGCTTCTTCAAGAGCGCGAGATAGGGCATTTACTCTATAAAGTATGGCTATTTCACTAGGATTAATCCCTGAGTTTAAAAGTTTTGAAACTTCTCTTGCAACCTTAAAACTTTCAATTTTTTCATCATCATTTTGTAAAATTGTAATTTCTTCGCCCTCATCTTTGGTGCAAATTAAAGTTTTTCCTAGTCTTTTTCTATTATGCTCTATAAGTTCATTTGCAGCTTGTAAAATAGCGCTAGTTGATCGGTAGTTTTGCTCTAGTTTGACTAATTTTACATTATTAAATTGCTCTTTGAAATTTAAGATATTTTCTATTTTAGCCCCACGCCAACCATAAATACTTTGATCATCATCGCCCACCACACAAATATTTTCATGAGACGTGCAAAGTTTTTTTAGAATTTGATATTGCAAGGCATTGGTATCTTGATATTCATCTACTGTTATATAAGTATATTTTTGACTTTGCTCTTTTGCAAATTGTTCATCTTCTAAAATTTTATTAGTTAGCATGAGTAAATCATCAAAATCCATAAAATTATTTTGGATTAAAAAATGCTCATATTGTTCATATAAATGAATGATTTCTTCGTAATTTTTGTTTTTTTCATCTTTTAAAAATTCTAGTTCTTTGCGTATTTCTTGAGCACTTTTGCTTTGATTTTTAAAATTTGAAATATAAGCACCTATACTTGCTAAGGAGCTTTGCAAATTTTCGTTAGCTAAATCTTTTAGTATTTTCTTTTTATCATCTGTATCAATAATGACAAAATTATTTGCTCTATTAATTCTTTCGCTATAAAGTCTTAAAAATAACAAGCCAAATTTATGAAAAGTACATAAAAGGGGATTGTGTAAATTTTGATCTTGTAAAAGTGCTAAGGCTCTTGTTTTCATTACATTAGCAGCTTTATTTGTAAAGGTTAATGTGAGGGTATTTTGCGCAGGAATACCTACATGATCGATTAAATAAGCAAGTCTAGTGGTAATGGTTTTAGTCTTTCCGCTACCTGCACCTGCTAGTATCAACATAGCTCCATCAATATGCATGATAGCTTCTTTTTGGCTATCATTTAAACCTTCAAAAAAACTCATTTTTTAAATAAATCTTTATTATTGGGATTATTTAAAAAAGCATTCATGGATTTTTCTTTTAATTTTTGATTATTTTGCTTTTTGAAATAGTTTGAAAAATTAACAAAAATGATATTATCTTCAACTTGAATTTGAGTAATTGCCCCTAAATCCACTTTCACAAAGGTTGCAAAATCATCAGGGCCAAAACCTGCATGAAATTCTATATGTTCATTTGTTAAAACTATGGATTTAAAAGTATAGCCACCAAGAGCAAAAAGACAATAAGGATTTTTACTCACTACATCTAATTCTGGTGGCAAAGGAGGTTCGAGTGTAACAAATTTAGTATTTACAATGATATTAAACTCAATATTCTCTTGAGTTAAAATTTGCAAACATTCATAAATGCTTTTTTGCATTAAACTTATAAAATTTTTATTATTTAAAATTTTATCAATCATTGCTTAGCCTTAAAAATTCATCTACTAGTATTCTAACTTGCTCTAAGCCTATATTCCAAAACTCATCACTTTCTATATCAAAGCCAAACATAGCTACAAGTTCTTTTGGACTTTTACTTCCCCCGCTACTTAAAAACTCAATATAAATTGAAGTAAAATCAGGACATTTACCACTTTTATATAGACCATAAAGTGCTAAAACTAAAAGTTGTGCATAAGCATAAGCATAGCAGTAAAATGGAGAGTGTATAAAATGCGGTATATAAGAATACCAAAGGCCATAATTTTTGGTTAAAACTACGCTATCTTGAAACATTTTTCTTGATTCTTCAAGCCAAATTTCACTTAGTTCTTGAGCGCTTAACTCTTCTTTTTTAGCATGAAATCTGCGTTCAAAAGTAGTAAAATTAATCTGTCTATAAAGAGTAGCAAAAATATCTTCTATTTTTGCTGCATATAAAGATAAAAGCTCTTCTTTGTCTAAATTTTCTTTAATATAATCAAAAATCAACATTTCTGCAAACACTGAAGCAGTTTCTGCTGTAGTTAGTGGTGTATCTTGATTTAAAAAACTTACTTTATAAGAAAGTTTTTGATGTATAGTGTGACCTAGCTCATGTGCTAGGGTGAAAAGATCACGTCTTTGGTTGGTATAGTTTAAAAGTATGAAAGGATGGCTTAGTGGTGTACTTGAGTGAGAAAAAGCACCGCTTTGTTTAAATTCTTTAGGATAGACATCAATCCAATTATTCTCAAAAGCTTCTTTTGCTATGGTGTAAAAATCTTTAGAAAATTTTTCAAAGGTTTTTAAAACTATATCCTTTCCTTGATCAAAATCAACTTGCATTTCTTTTCCAATGGGTGCATAACGATCATAATCTTTTAGCTTTTTATACCCTAGAATTTTTTTCTTTGCATTATAAAATTTAGAAACAATATCAAAACTATTCTCGCTAGTGCTAATAAGCGCATCAACACTTTTTTTAGAAATTTGATTTCTTATATGTCTTGGAGTTTCAGGACTTTCATAGGCTCTTAACTCACAAATACTAGCAAGTTCACTTTTAATCATATTGAAAATATATACTAAAAGTTTGTTTTGCTTTTTTAAAGTTTTACTAAAGCATTTTGAAGCTTTTTTTCTAATGCTTCTATCTTTATCATAAAGCTTGCTTAGAATTTCTTCCTCGCTTAATTTTTGTCCTTCAAAATTAAATTTTAAAGCACTAAAGGTTTCATCAAATAATCTTGCAAATGCATTTGAACCTGTACTTGATAGAGTTAGGATAACTCTTTCTTCTTTTTTAGAAAGATTGTGTTTTTTGTGTTTGATAAGATTGTTTAAATAAAACTCATAATCTTTGCAAAATGTGATAAAAGTTTTGCTTTTTTCTTCTTTTAATTCGCAAAATTCAAGGTCAAAAAATAAGAGATTTTCTTCTATTTTTTTACTTAAATTTTCATATTTTGCATAAAAAGCACCTTTGGTGGTATCTTGAGCAAAATTTAAATACACATAGGTTAGTATGTGAGAAAGTTTTAAGATTAATTCTTCATAATTTTTTAAAGCTTGTAAAAATTGCTCATTGTCTAAACTATGAAGATTATTTTCATATTGTTTTTTAAATTCACAAGCTTCATCTTGGGTTTTTTGTAAAAAAAGATTTAATTCTTGCTCATCTTTAAATAATGTACTTAAGTTCCAATTTTGCATGATTTTAGCTTTCTAAAATGAGTTTTTTTAATACAGCCATTCTAATGGCAACACCATTTTTAACTTGAGTTAAAACCTTACATCTTTTATCAGCCATTACTTCATCGCTAATATCAATGTTTCTATGCACAGGACCAGGATGTAGGATAATGAGATTTTTATCTTTTATTAAATCTTTACTAATGCAAAAATCATTTGCATAATCTTTAAGCGATGCATAGGTTGGAATATTGTGTCTTTCAGTTTGTGTTCTAAGACTCATGATAATATCTACATCATCAATGACTTCTTTTAATTTATTTGTTTTTTTAATAGGATAATTTGGCATAAAATGAGGCGGGGCTACTAGGGCGATATCAATACCAAAACGAGGCAATAATTCTAAATTTGAAGCAGCAACGCGCGAGTTTTTAATATCTCCTACTATTGCTATTTTTTTACCTTTTACATTATAATCAAAATGCTCCATTATAGTAAAAAGATCAAGTAAGGCTTGGGTAGGATGAGCATGTTTGCCATCGCCTCCATTAACTATAGGACAATGAGTATAATTTGCTAAAGTATGAGGCACACCTGAGTTTTTGTGTCTAACTATAATAGCACTTGGTGCCATTGCATCTAAATTCGCAGCAGTATCAAAAAGTGTTTCACCTTTACTTGAGCTACTTCTTGAAACATCTAATTTTAAAACTTTAGCACCCAGTCTTCTTGCAGCTGTTTCAAAGCTTGATTGGGTGCGTGTTGAATTTTCAAAGAAAATTGTTGTGACACTTTTTCCTTCTAAAAATGTACGCGGTTTTTCATCTAGGAATTCTTTTGCTTCTTTAAATAAAGCCAAGATTTCATCATTGCTAAAATCTTTTGTAGTAATTAAATGCCTCATAAGTCCTCCTTAAATTTTTAAATTAAGCTCATTATCTGAACAAATAGCACTAAATAAAACGTCTGTTGAGCTATTTAAAGCTGTTTCAACGCTATCTTGGATAACCCCTATGATAAATCCAACCGCAACTACTTGCATGGCTATGTCATAATCAATATTAAACAAAGAGCAAGCAAGTGGTATAAGTAAGAGTGAGCCTCCAGCAACCCCGCTAGCTCCACAAGCTGCAAATGCGGCTAAAACACTCAAAAGCATAGCTTGTAAAAAATTTATTTCAATGCCTACTGTGTGAGCTGCTGCAAGACTTAATATGGCTATGGTTACAGCTGCTCCTGCCATATTAATCGTAGCGCCTAGTGGAATAGAAATACTATATAAATTATTATTGATATTTAATTTAGAGCAAAGTGCCATATTTACAGGGATGTTTGCTGCAGAACTTCTTGTGAAAAATGCAAAAACAGCGCTATGTTTTAAGCAAATAAAAATCAAAGGATAAGGATTTTTCTTTGTATAAGCAAAGACAATTAAAGCATTAATCACAAAGGCTACAAAAAACATGGTTAAAACTAAAATTATTAATAATTTAACATAACTTAAAAGTCCTGCTGCTCCTGTTTGAGCAACTGAATTTGCTACAAGTCCAAAAATTCCAAATGGAGCAAGCTTGACTATAAATTTAACAATTTTTAATACACCTTCGTTGATATCAGTAAAAAGTTGTTTTGCGTCATTTGAACAGTGCCTTAGAGCAAAACCCCCACCTATGGCCCAAGCTAATATACTTAAATAATTTCCTGAAGATAAGGCGTGGATAGGATTATCTACGATTTGAAAAAGTAAGGTTTTAAATACTTCGCCTATATGTGCAGGGCTTGTAGTAGAAGCTTTTTCAATATCGGTTAATACTAATTCTACGGGAAAGACAAAGCTTATGCTAACCGCGCTTAAAGAAGCTAAAAAAGTTCCAAATATATATAAGAAAATGATATGTTTTATTTTTTCGCTTCCATGATTAAATTCTTTTGTGCAAATAGTTGTTAAGATTAAGATAAAAACCAAAATCGGTGCTATGGCTTTTAAAGCTCCTGTAAATAAAGCACCAAAAATATTTGCAAAAATAGCTAAATCTTTAGAAAAAACACCTACTAAAATTCCTAAAATAATACCTATGCAAATTTGTAAAATAAGATTTCCATCTTTATAGCGTTTGATTGCACAAGAAAATAAACTCATTTTTTACCTTTTTTGTAGTGATAAATTTTTAATTTATTCTAACAAAGTAAAGCTTAAATAAGCTTTTTTATTTTTAAGCTAGCTTATGTTAAAATAAAGCTAGAATTTTTATGATAAGGAATATTAAAAAATATGTATTTGTTTACTTCTGAAGTTGTTAGTGCAGGACATCCTGATAAATGTGCTGATATTATAGCTGATTCTATAGTAGATGCTTTTTTAACTCATGATAAAGATTCAAGGGTTGCTAGTGAGGTTTTTGTAGCAGGAAATAAAGTAGTAATTGGTGGTGAGATTAAATCAAAACATAAGCTAGAAAAACAAGATTATGAAAATATTGTAAAAAAAGCTCTAGCAGATATTGGTTATGATGGGCATCCGCATTTTAGCAAAAAACAGTGTTTACATCCTGATGATTTAGATGTAATGGTATTTTTAAATGAACAAAGTCCTGATATTAATCAAGGTGTTGATCAAGAAGATGGAGAGATTGGAGCGGGTGATCAAGGGATAATGTTTGGTTTTGCAAGTAATGAAGCAAAAGAATATATGCCAGCAGCTATTTCTTATGCTAGAATGCTTTGTGATAAAGTATATGAGTTTGCAAAAAACAATCCTGATAAACTTGGAGTGGATATTAAAACTCAAGTTACGATTGATTATGTAAATAAAGAAAATTTTGAAAATTGTAAACCTCAAAGCATCCATACTATTGTAGTTTCAGCTCCTTGTGTTGAAAGTATGAAAATAGAAGATCTAAGAGCTTTGGTGATGGATTTGATTTTAGATTCAAATTTACCAAAAGAACTTTTTTGTCCAGAAAAAACAAGAATTTTAATCAATCCAACGGGAAAATATGTAAATCACAGCTCGTTACATGATAGTGGTTTAACAGGAAGAAAACTTATAGTAGATAGCTTTGGTGGCTATGCTCCAATAGGCGGAGGAGCACAATCTTCTAAAGATTATACTAAGGTTGATAGAAGTGGGCTTTATGCAGCAAGATGGCTTGCTAAAAATATCGTAGCCGCAGGTCTTGCTAAAAAATGCATAGTGCAGCTTTCTTATGCTATAGGTGTAGCTAAACCAACTTCTGTTAGTGTGGATTGCATGGGAACAAACACAAGATTAAATGATGATGTTTTAAGTGATTTTGTAATGAAAACTTTCCCATTAACTCCAAATTGGATTAAAAATAAATTCAATCTTGATAAACCAAGCAAAGATACTTTCATGTATGCTAATGTAGCTGCTCGTGGTCAAGTAGGTCAGGCTGATTATCCTTGGGAAAAATTAGACGCTCTTGATGAATTTAAAGCATTATAAAATGAAGCTTTTAAGCTTCATTTTGCTTTAAAAGTTTTTCTTTTATCTTTAAAATCAATATCTCTTTTGACTTAATTACAGCATTTTCTTTTCCATTAACTGCATGATATATGCTTGCATTATAATTATTTGCATAAAAACGCATTAGAAAATTTTGTAATTTATATTCACTTGAAAAATTAAACCAAGCATTGTTTGAAATGGCTATGATGATCTTTGAGTTCTTGTAAAGTTTTTCTTTAGTTGCTTCAAAGCAGATAGCATTAGTGATGAGTTGATTATTTAGAATGTATTGATTTAATTCCTTTCCTTTTGAAAATTCATCAATGTTTAAAAGATATTTTTTAAAAAAGTTTTTAAATATAGGAATTTCTTCCCCAAAAGGTACAAGATAGTGTTTGTTAAAAACTTGTATGTTGCCATTGTCAAATACATAAGTGCTATTGTATAGATGATTAGGTGTGGTACTTATAGCACCTGTGATGATGATGATTTGTTTTGATAAATCTTTTAAAGCTTGTAAATAACTTGGCGCTTTATTTAAAGCAAAGGCAAAAGCTGTTTCAGGAAAAATAATTGCTTCTTTGCCTTCTTTTATGGCATGATTGATTTGATAAAATATATCTTTAGAATGAGTTTGTAAATTTTCTTGTATGAATTTTTGATCTTGGGAGATATTAGTTTGAATTAATTTATAGTCTAAATTTAGTGTTTGTGGTTGTTTTTGACTATATTGAGCTCCGATTAGAATAAGAATTAAAATGATTGCTATTTTATAATATCTTGAAATATATTTTTCATAATAAAAATAAGCAATCAAAAACATAGTTATAATGCCTTGATAACTTGCATCAAAGATTCCATATACACTTAAAACACCCCAATTTAGCCAATCAAATCCAAAAGGATGAACAAAACTAAGTAAAAAAATTCCACAAAGTCTTAAAAAATCATATTTAAGAAAAAAACATACTAAAAATAATAATCCATAAATTAATCCGATTAAGATAATTTCTAAAGGAATTAAATAAGCTAAATTAAAATAAATTGATGATAAAGCTATCCACCAAAACCATAAAATTCCTACAAAAAATCCGGTATAAAAATATCCTATTTTACTTTTATTTCTTAGCAATAAAATCAAACCATATATACTTAAAAATGGTGAAATAAATTCAAAAAGTAAATTTTCAAAAAAAGAAAAATAAATAAAATTTGACAATAAAAGTGCAGAAAAAAAGGCTTTTATTATTTTAAAAGTGGTAGAATTAGAATTTATGAATTTTAAAAAAAGGGGAAGAAATGGCAGAAAACGGAAATATTTGGACTTCATTGTTGCCTCTCATTGTGCTTTTTGCGATTTTTTATTTTTTGGTTATCAGACCACAACAAAAACAAGCAAAAGACCACAAATTAATGGTTTTATCTTTAGAAAAAGGAGATAAAATCATCACAAATGGTGGGATAATTTGCGAGGTGGTAAAACCAGAAGAGGATTTTATCAAAGTTAAGCTTAATGATGAAAATGTAGTTGTAAAAATTTCTAGAGATTTCATAGCAAAGAAAATTGATGCGTAGTGGAAAAATTACTTATAGAAGTATCATTTTCTTTGTAGTTTTTCTTATAGGATTAATTTTTTCCATACCTTCTTTTATGCAAACCCAAAGTGGTGCTAAGATCAACCTGGGACTTGATTTGCAAGGTGGTTTGCATATGTTATTAGGTGTAGAAGTAGAAGAGGCGGTTAAATCAAAGGTTAAATCCATAGCCTCTTCTCTTAGTTATTCTATTAATAAAGAAGATATTATTGTTGATAAAATCAAAGTAAATGATACTAGTATTGAATTTAGTTTATTAGATGAAAATGATATAGCTAAGGTTGATTTGTTATTAAAAGACATCAAAGGCTTGGCTATTACACATGAAAATTTACACTACACACTTTCTTTAACCCAAGAAGAAATTAAATTAACTCATGAGCAAGCTATTTTACAAGCCGTGGAAACCATTAGAAACAGACTTGATCAATTTGGTCTTGCAGAGCCAAATGTAGCAAGATCAGGTGAGGATAAAATTTTAGTCGAACTTCCAGGTATTAAAACTGCTGTAGATGAGGCTAGAGCTAGAGAGCTTATCGCAAAAGCTGCACATTTGCAATTAATGGAAGTAGATGATGTTAGAATGGATCAGGTAAATAATCTTACTCCAGCTCAAGCTGCTGAATATGGAGACTTGATTTTTGAAGATGCAAAAAATCCTCAAATTAAATATCTAGTAAAATCTATACCTATTCTTGATGGTTCTATGTTAACAGATGCAAAAGTAGGCTTTGCGCAAAGTAATAATCTTCCTGTGATTAATTTTACCTTAAATTCAGAAGGTGCTAAAAAATTTGGAGACTATACAGGAAATAATGTAGGCAAACGCTTAGCTATAGTTTTAGATAATAAAGTATATTCAGCTCCAAGAATTAATGAAAGAATAGGTGGGGGTAGTGGTCAAATTAGTGGTAGCTTTACTGTTGAAGAAGCTCATGATGTGGCCATTGCTTTAAGAAGTGGGGCACTTTTAGCACCGGTTAAAATGCTTGAAAAAAGAAGTGTTGGACCATCTTTGGGTGCTGATAGTATTAAAATGAGTATGATAGCCCTAGCAGGTGCTTCTATATTAGTTATTGCATTTATGGTGATGTATTATGGTATAGCAGGAATTTTTGCTAATATTGCTTTAGTGGCAAATATTTTAGTGATTATTGCTGTAATGGCTATGTTTGGTGCAACCTTAACTTTACCTGGTATGGCAGGACTTGTGCTTACTGTGGGTATGGCAGTAGATTCTAATGTTATTATTAATGAAAGAATTAGGGAGTTATTGCGAGAAGGTGCTAGTATAAGGCAAAGTGTTGAAAATGGTTATAAGCATGCAATGAGTGCGATTTTAGATTCTAACATTACTTCGCTTATTACTTCAGTGGTACTTTATGCTTATGGAACAGGTGCAGTAAAAGGTTTTGCGGTGACTTTGAGTATTGGGATTTTAGTTTCGATGATTACTTCTATTGTTGGAACTCATGGTATGTTTGAAATGTTTATGAATCGTATGGAAAAAAGCAATAACACAAGATTATGGTTTGGATATAGGAGACCTTAATGCAATTTTTTAGTCAAAAACATGTTTATGATTTTATGAGAATGAGATTTGCAGCCATCTCTTTGTCTTTTATTTTATTTTTTGGTTCTATTTTTATCCTTTTTACTAAGGGTTTGAATTTTGGTATTGATTTTACCGGTGGAACTTTGGTGCAACTTCAATATGAGCAAAAAGCTCCTTTGGCTGAAATTCGCAAAGCTTTAGCTATTAATGAAAATTTAAAAGGTGCTAGTGTTACTGAATTTGGTAGTGCTAATGAAGTGATTATTCGTTTTTCAGGAAGTAGTGATAGTTTAGGAAGTGATATTGGAGTAAGTATTGCAAATTTATTAAAAGATACAGGTAAATTTGAAGTGCGCCGTGTGGATGTAGTAGGTCCAAAAGTAGGAGATGAACTGCGTAATAAAGGTCTTATGGCGGTTGGAATTTCTTTGATTGCTATTTTGATTTATTTGGCAGTAAGATTTGAATGGCGTTTTGCTATGGCTTCTATTGTGTGTGAAATTCATGATATAGTCATTACTTTAGGTGCTATTGCATTGTTCGAAATAGATGTAAATTTAGATATTTTGGCGGCTGTTTTAACCGTACTTGGGTATTCTTTAAATGATACGATTATTATTTTTGATAGGATTAGAGAAGGTGTTAAAATAAGTAAAAATTCAAAACTTGATTTAATTATCAATGAATCAGTTTCTGCAACTTTATCAAGAACTACTTTAACAACGGGTTTAACTTTAATTACTGTTGTAGTGCTTTATTTCTTTGGTGGATCTATGATAGAAGGTTTTGCTCTAACTATGATAGTGGGTATTGTAGCAGGTACTGCGAGTTCTATATTTGTAGCAAGTCCAGCACTTTTATGGTTTAAATTTAGTGTTGCGCAGTATCGTCAAAAAGAATTAGAAAAAGTAAAGAAAAAACAAGAAAAAGAGAAATTAAGAGCGATGTATGAAAAAGGAACAGTGTAAAAATGAATTGGGGTAAGGTTATTTATATCTTTTTTGCTCTAATGAGCTTAACTACAACCGCAGGATTTTTATATGATCAAAATGAAGTTGCTTTATTTATTGCAGCTTGTGTGAATTTAATTTCTACTTTATTGAAAATTGGGGTTAGAAATTTCTTAGCAGCTGAATTATTTGCTAGTTCTTTGGTGGCTGATTTGCATTTAATTCCAGCTTTTGCTTTAATACAAATTAATCCAGAAGCTAATGTTATGGTTTATACTTTAGCAATTGGTGCTTTGATAGCTAATATCTTTTCAATGATTTTAGTTATAGTTGATTCAGTAAAAAATCAAGAAGAAAATTAGGAGTGAAAATGGCATATGAAGCAGGTAAAATAGAAAAAAAATGGCAAAAAATTTGGCAAGAAAAAGAATATTTTGAACCAAAAGATGATTTTTCTTTGCCAAAAAAATACATTTTATCTATGTTTCCATACCCAAGTGGTAGAATTCATATGGGACATGTGAGAAACTATAGCATAGGCGATGCTATGGCTAGATATTATAGAAAAAAAGGTTTTAATGTCTTACATCCTATAGGTTTTGATAGTTTTGGTATGCCTGCTGAAAATGCTGCGATTAAACATGGCATCCATCCTAAAAAATGGACTTATGAAAATATTGATTATATGCAAAATGAGCTTGCTTCTTTGGGTTTTTCTTTTTCTAAAAAAAGAATGCTTGCTACTTCTGATCCTTTATATACTAAATTTGAGCAAGAATTTTTCATCAAAATGTATGAGAAAGGGCTTGTTTATACTAAAGAAGCTGAAGTTAATTGGTGTGAGAATGATAAAACAGTTTTAGCAAATGAGCAAGTTGAAGATGGCAAATGTTGGCGTTGTGGGCATGAAGTCATTAGAAAAAAAATGCCAGGATATTATGTAAAAATTACCGCTTATGCAGATGAATTATTGCAAGATCTTAAAAAATTAGAAGGAAAATGGCCAAGTCAAGTTCTAACTATGCAAGAGAATTGGATAGGTAAAAGCACAGGGCTTAGTTTTGATTTTGATATAGAAGAAAATAATAAAATCAGTGCAAAAAAAATCAATGTTTTTACCACAAGAGCTGAGACTATTTATGGAGTATCTTACATTGCTTTAGCGCCTGATCATGAAATAGTAAATGAATTAATTGATAAAAAATTACTAGATCAAGATGTTATAGCTAAAATTCAAAATATACAAAATCAAACACCGCGCCAAAGACAAGCCGCACCAAAAGAAGGATATTTTTTAAATCTTTATGTAATCCATCCACTAAGCAAAGAAAAAATTCCTTTATGGGTAGCTAATTTTGTTTTAAGTGATTATGGTAGTGGTGCTGTTATGAGTGTACCTGCTCATGATGAAAGAGATTATGAGTTTGCAAAAACTTATAATTTGGCTATAAAAAAAGTAATTTATAAAGATGAAAATGATACACAGTGTTATACTTTAAAAGAAGGCGTTTTAATTAATAGTGGCGAATTTGATCAACTAGAATGCAATGATGCTAGAGAAAAAATTAGTTTAAAAATTGAATCTTTGGGTATTGGTAAAAAGGTTACCAATTTTAAAATTCGTGATTGGGGTGTTTCTAGACAAAGATATTGGGGTGCTCCTATACCAATGATTAAGTGTGACTCTTGTGGCATAGTCCCTCAAAAAATAGAAAATTTACCTATTACCTTGCCTGAAGACGTGGTGATAAATGGAGAAGGAAATCCGCTTGATAAGCATGAAACATGGAAAGAGTGCGTTTGTCCAAAATGTGGTAAAAAAGCACAAAAAGAAAGCGATACTTTAGATACTTTCTTTGAAAGTTCTTGGTATTTTGCGCGTTTTGCAAGTGATGATAAAACATGGCAAGAAAAAGCAGTAGATGAAAAAAGTGTTAATTATTGGATGAATGTTGATGAATATATTGGTGGGATTGAACATGCGATATTGCATTTACTCTATGCTAGATTTTTCCAAAAAGCACTTAGAGATTTGGGTTATTTAAAAGATGATGAGCCTTTTAATAGACTTTTAACCCAAGGAATGGTCACTAAAGATGGTGCTAAGATGAGTAAGTCTAAGGGGAATGTGGTTGATCCTGATTATATTATAGAAAAATATGGAGCAGATAGTGCAAGATTGTTTATATTGTTTGCTGCACCACCTGCTAAAGAACTTGAATGGAACGATAGTGCATTAGAAGGTGCGTTTAAATTTATCAATAGGCTTTATGAAAAGGCTATGAGTTTAGAATGTGGAAAATTACAAGAAATTGATCATCAAAGTTTAAATAAAGAAGAAAAATATGCTAGATTAAAAGTATATGAAGCTTTGAAAAAATCTTTCGAAGTTTATGAAGAAAGCTTTGCCTTTAATACCTTAATAGCTGCATGTATGGAGGCTTTAAATGCTTTAAATGCTTTAAATGCTATAAATCATAAAGAAGTTTCAAAAGAAGCTTTTTATATTATTTTAAATATCTTAGAGCCTATCATCCCTCATGTTTGTTTTGAACTTAGTGAGCATTTATTTAAATGTGAAAATTTTAAAGTATTAAAAATAAAAGATGAGGTTTTTATAAAGGATAGCTTTAATATAGCTATTAGTGTTAATGGTAAAAAAAGAGCACAGATTGAAATAAATTCAGAAGCTAAAGAAGATGAGATTTTAGCTTTAGCTAAAGAAAATGTCGCAAAATGGCTAGAAGGAAAAACTATAGTAAAAGAAATTTATATTGACAAGAAATTAGTAAATTTGGTGATTAAATGAAAAAATATCTAGTGTTGTTTTTTGCTTTTTTCATCATAGCTTGTGGATATATTCCCTCTTCGCAGATGGCAAGTAGGGTTTTGGGTGAAAATGTATTTTTAAAAATCAATATTAGCAAACAAGATCCTGAAAACAGTGTTTACATAACAGACATTCTAAGAGAAGCCATGCTTAATAAGCTTGGTAGAAAAATCACAGATGAGTATAATGCAGATAGTTCTATTATAGTCACGATGAAAAAATTAGAATTTCATCCTATGGTTTATGATAAAAATGGTTATGTGATTAATTATAAAGCAGAGCTTTATTTGGAGTTTGTGTTGCGTTATAAAAATGGCAAGGAAGAAATTGTAAATACTAAAGGAAGTTATAATTTTGATATTAATCCAAACTCTATCATCAGTGATCAAGCAAGATTTGAAGCGATTAAAAATGCATCAAGTGAAGCTTTTGATGAATTTGTTTCTATTATAGCTATTAGGGGTTATAAATAAAATGGCAAGTCATATCAATGAAATTGCAAAAGAAACATTGATAAAACTAAAAGAGCGTAAGTTATATCCAACTCCTGAAAATTATAGCGAGGTGTTTGAAGAGTGTGCTAAAAAAGCAGGAGTGATGAGTTCAAATAAAGCTAGAATAGAAAAATACACCAATCTTTTAGATGATTCTTACAAACAAGAATTAAAAGGAAAAAGTATTCGAACTATTGATGAGTTTTTGATGTTTTTAGTCTCTAGGCTCAATAGACAGGTAAGTAGAAAATATGAAGATGTTTATGCTTTGCTTGGCTTAATCATTCAACAACTTAGTATTAGTAAAGATAAAAAAATCAAAGAGCTTGCTCAAATTACTCAACACAGATTATCCCAAGCTATGGATTTAGAAACCATATATCTTTTAAGAGCTAAATGGAAAGAACTTGAAAAATCTTATGAAGATGGAGAACTCTTAAAAAAATTAGAAGAATTTAATATCCGAGCTTTTTTGGATTTTCATGCTTTAATAGAAAAACTTATCACTATGCTAAAAGAACGTTCTTATGAAAAACAAGCTGAACTTTTACTAGCTTCTTTGGAACCTTTATTTGGTGAGAGTAAAGAAGTAGAGCAATTTAAGCAAAAATTAAAAGAAAATCCTAGATTGATTGCTAGAAAAGAATTTGCACATGAATATTGTTTGATGCTACAAAAAAAAGAAGCAATAGATAAATACTACATACAAAAAAATCTTTCTTTTTTCAATCAACATTTAGAAAGCCTCAATGAAATGGTTTCAAAGCTTTATGATAATAGCCAAGAAGATGTGAAATTTATTAATGCTTTAACTAAAGATGAAAATGGTAATGTGCAGGTTAATTTTGATACATTAAAAGATAAGCTTTTGTATGCAAACGAGCAAATAGCTCAAATTAAAACTCAAATTCAAGCTACAAGCGATGATGAGCAAAGAGAACAATGGAGTCTTGCTCAAGAGCTTAAAAAACTTGATGAAAATTATAAGCTTTATGCGGTTAATTATGCTTTATCTTTCTTTAAAATCAATAATATAGAACATGTTATTAATGCTTATGGTATTGATAGTTTTAAAACCATTAGTGGGAAGTTTAAAAAAATCCTCAAAGACTTATGTAAAAATTTAGCTGAAATTTGGATTTTAGATGAAAGTTCTTATTTAATTGTTTTTCCGGGTAAAAGCTTAGAAGATGCTCAAATCTTTACGGAAAAAGCTTTGAAACTTATAGATGATTATAAATTTATTTATAAAGAAGAAGTAGTTAGACTTGTTTTATCATCTTCTTGTATAGAAAAAAAAGAATTTCCAGATGGCGATATTTTAAAAGAATTAATGCAAAAAGCTTAGTATGAAATTCCAGCAAACACTTTCACAAAAAACTATGCATGTACAAAAAATCAGTAGATTTTTTATGTTTAGTATGTATGAAAAATATAAAAAATTTATCCCAAAAACTAAAAATATTCAAATTATTGGCACTAATGGCAAAGGAAGTACAGGTAGATTTTTAGCGCTTTTACTCTTAGAGCAAGGATGTAAAATAGGGCATTATACAAGTCCACATATTTTTGAATTTAATGAAAGATTTTGGTTAAATGGAAAAATTACAGGCAATGAGCTTTTAGAAAAAGCACACGAAGAATTGGAAAGTGTTTTTTTAGATGATGTGAAAAAACTTAGCTATTTTGAGTATGCTACATTTTTAGCATTTTTTGTTTTTAAAGATTGTGATTATGTGATTTTAGAAGCTGGAGTAGGTGGAGAGTACGATGCAACAAGTGTTTTTGAGATAGATTTTAGTATTTTTACTAAAATAGGTTTTGATCATCAAGATTTATTGGGTAAAAACTTAGATGAAATAGCAAGAACAAAATTAAAAGCCATGAGTGCTAAAGCTTTAATTAATCATAAGCAAGAAACAAAAGTATTAAATTTGGCTCAAAAAATAGCAAAATTAAAACAAGCTAGTTTAGATATTAGTGCGTTAGATAAAAATACAATTATTTATCCTTGTGTACAGGAATATATTCAAAAATATAATTTAGCAACTTTTTTAAAAGATAATCTTTTTTTAGCCTTAGAAGCTTTTTCTAAAATTTATGCCAAAAATGAAAAAGAATTGATTTGCAGCATTAGTAATTTGCCAAAACTTGATTTAAAAGGAAGGTGTGAGCAAATAAGTCAAAATATTTTTGTTGATGTAGGCCATAATGAAATGGCAGCTTTAACTTTAGCTGAAATTTTCAAGGAAAAAAAAGTTCATTTGGTTTATAATTGCTTTTTAGATAAAGATTCTTATAAAATTTTAAGAGCTTTAAAGCCTATAATAAAAATAGTTGAAATTTATGAATATGAAAGCAAAGACAGACCTTTAGCAGGCTCTGTTTTGCTAGAAAATTTAGAAAAATTAGATATTGCTTATCAAAAATTTGAACAAATAAAAAAAGATGAGTTGTATTTAGTTTTTGGTTCTTTTGTATTGGTAGAAAATTTTTTAAGAGGCTATAATGAAAGATAAATTTACGTTAACTATCACAGATGTAAATGGTTCTAGACATTTTTTATTAAGTCAGATCATAAAAAAAGTAATTATTTATTTTACTACTTTTGTTTTTGTTGTTATAGTTTTGGGTGCTTTATATATTAATTATTTGGCAGATAAGCGTTCAGAGCTTTTAAAAGAGCAAGAAACATTGTCAGCAAAAAATACTAAATTATTTTCTCAAAATGAAAGTATGCAAAAAAGTTTAGAGGAAAAAACAGCCTTGTATGATGAACTCCAAACTCAACTTGCAGATATTGAAGAAAATTTAGGTTTAAAGCAAGATGAGGGTTTGGATATACCAGAAAGATTGGAAAAAGTTAAGCTTACTAACGATCAAGCCTATTTATTTTTAACACAAATTCCAAATGGCCATGTGATAGAAGATAATGGAGTCACAGGTAATTTCGGATGGCGCCATCATCCTATATTAAATAAAAAAGAGTTTCATCCAGGTATTGATTTAAGAGCAGCTTTAAATACTCCTATTTATGCACCGGCAAATGGAGTAGTTGAATATGCTGCATATAGTAATAATGGTTATGGTTATTCAGTGATTTTGATCCATAATTTTGGCTTTAAAACGGTATATGCACATATGATGCGCAAAGATGTTGTTAAGGCAGGGCAATTTGTAAAAAAAGGTGATTTGCTTGGATATACAGGAAATACCGGTCTTTCTACGGGACCACATTTGCATTATGAGGTTAGATTTATTAATAAACTTTTAGACCCTAAAATTTTTATAGATTTAAACCGAAAAAATTATGAACAAATATTTGATAAAGAAAGGAGAGTTCCATGGCAATCTTTAATAAAGGCTCTATTGCTACAGTATCCGAAACTACAGTCATTTCAAACGGAGCAAAAATAGAAGGAAAATTTTATTTTGACTCTATGCTTCATTTAGATGGAGAGATTACAGGTGTGATTGATTCTTCTAATGTGATAGTGATAGGTAAAAGTGGTGTTTTAAAAGGACAAGTTAAGGCAAGTAAGATAGTGATTAATGGGGTTTTTGAAGGAGAAATGCAAGTTGATTCTTTGGAAATTTTATCCGGTGGTGTGCTTAATGGTAATATCATAGTTAAACAATTAAGCATTGAAAATGGTGGAAAATTTAATGGAAGCAGTAAAATAATTGAAAAAGACGAAGAACTTGCAACTATTGATGTGAGCATAGAAAATTCAGAAAATGCAAGCTAAATTATATGAATATTTATTAAGTAACAAAACTGAGTTAATAGTTTGTGAGAATGATAAAGAAGCAGATGAGTTAGCTCAAGTTTGTTTATTTTTAAATTTAAAAACTTTCGTTTTACCTGATTTTAGAGCAGAATTTGGTAGTGACTTGCGCTCTTTTTCTAAAGAGCTTTTTGA
The DNA here is from genome assembly GCF_025771685.1 of Campylobacter sp. IFREMER_LSEM_CL2194. Lineage (NCBI taxonomy): Bacteria > Pseudomonadati > Campylobacterota > Epsilonproteobacteria > Campylobacterales > Campylobacteraceae > Campylobacter > Campylobacter sp. IFREMER_LSEM_CL2194. Next base: position 151,798 of record NZ_JAKMQS010000001.1, on the reverse strand, counting down.
AATTTGTAAAGTTTTAAATGCTTATCACAAAGAAGATGAAAATAAAATTTTAATTTCTCCTATAAAAACAATTTTGCAAAAACTCCCCGGGAAAAAGCATCTAAAAAACATTATTCTTAAAGGAAATTCACTTCTTGCTTTAGAGAAATTTAAAGAAGAAATTTTACATAGTGGGTATGAGTTTGTAGATATAGTTCAAGATAAGGGTGAGGTTTCAATACGCGGGGATATTATAGATATTTTTGCGATTAATGAAGAACAACCTTTTAGAATTTTGCTTTTTTCAGATGAGATAGAAAGTATAAGATATTTTGATATACATACGCAAAAATCAATCCCTGCTGAACTCTCCAATATAGAAATTTGTCCATTTTTAAGTGCTTTTAATCAAGAGCAATATGAAAATCTACAAGAAAAAATTCAAAATTTTCAAAGTCAAAGTATTGTTAATGATGTTAATTCTTTAGGCTTTTGGTGTGTTGATGATTTTTGTGATTATTTAGATTTAAATTTTGTGAGTATAAAAAATTTTGATATAAATGATTTTGAAGAAGATATTAGTAAAATTAATCAAAATATTTTACCTGAACCAAGATGTTGTAAAGATTTAGTAAGTTCTTATAATCATGATTTTTTCACTTTTCACAAAGATAAAAAAATTACTATTTTGGCAAAAAATGAAGCTTTGTTTAAAGCTTTAAATTTACAAGAATTTTCAAATATTAAATTAAAAATATCTCAAGAAAGAATCAACCTAATCACTCAAGATGAGCTTATTATCTCTTTAAATAAAAAAGAAAAAAGTAAAAGAGTTAGAAAAGCAAGTTTGGTAATAGATGAGCTTAGGGTTGGGGATTTTGTTGTACATGAAGATTATGGTATAGCTAAATTTTTAGGTCTTGAGATTATTATAATTGCAGGAGCAAAAAAAGAATTTGTCACTCTTGGGTATTTAAATAACGATAAGCTTTTATTGCCTGTTGAAAATTTATATATGATTGATAAATATATCGGTGCAAGTGGTGGCGTGCCTTTACTTGATAAGCTTGGAAAAGGAAGTTTTCTAAAAATCAAAGAAAGATTAAAAGAAAAATTATTTGCCATTGCTTCAAATATAGTTTCTTTAGCAGCGGCTAGAGCTTTGATAAAAGCAAAAGAATTAAAAATTTCTCAAGAATTACAAGATGAATTTATCAATAAAGCAGGATTTTTTTATACTAAAGATCAAAGTCAAGTTTGTCAAGAAATCACTCAAGATTTAAAAAGTATGCAGGTGATGGATAGGCTTTTAAGTGGTGATGTGGGCTTTGGTAAAACAGAAGTTGCTATGAATGCTATATTTACTTGTGTAAAAAGTGGCTATACGGCTTTGTTTTTTGTGCCAACTACTTTACTTTCAGCCCAGCATTTTAAAACCTTAAAACGAAGATTTGATTCTTTTAATATAGAGGTTTTTAAGCTAGATCGCTTTACTAGTGCTAAAGAAAAAAAACAAGTTTTGGCATTTTTAAAAGAAAATAAGCCTTGTGTGGTGGTTGGAACGCATTCTCTTTTAGGGGTTGAGTGTGAAAATTTGGGTTTAGTCGTGATAGATGAGGAGCATAAATTTGGTGTAAAACAAAAAGAAAAACTCAAAGAATTAAGTAAAAACTCCCATATTTTATCTATGTCAGCAACGCCTATACCAAGAAGCTTAAATCAAGCTCTTAGTTCTTTAAAATCATATAGTGTTTTACAAACTCCACCTGAGGATCGTTTGGATGTGCGTACCTTTGTTAGAGAAAGTAATGGTGCTTTGATTAAAGAAGCTATTTCAAGAGAATTAAGAAGAGCAGGGCAAATTTTTTATATACACAATCATATAGCAAGTATTGATGGGTGTAAAAAATATCTTTTAGATTTGTTTCCGAATTTAAAAATTTTAATCTTGCATTCTAAAATTGATGCAAAAATTACTGAAGAAGAAATGATTAAATTTGAAAATAAAGAATATGATTTATTGCTTTGTACTTCTATAGTTGAAAGTGGTATTGATTTGGCAAATGCAAACACTATTATAGTAGAAAATTCAGATCGCTTTGGTATGGCTGATTTGCACCAACTTAGAGGAAGAGTAGGGCGTAGTGCTAAGCAAGGATATTGTTATTTTTTGATTGAAGATAAGGAAAAAATCACAAAAGATTCTTTAAAAAGACTTACGAGCTTAGAGAGTAATTCTTATTTAGGTTCAGGAAGCGTGCTTGCTTATCATGATTTAGAAATTCGTGGTGGTGGAAATTTATTAGGCGTGGATCAAAGTGGACATATAGAACAAATTGGTTATAGTTTATATCTTAAAATGTTAGAAGATGAAATTAATAAGCTAAGCAAAAAAGAAGAAATTAAAGAGAAAAAAATAGATCTAAAGCTTAATATCAATGCCTTTTTAAATAGTGAGTATATTGGTGAAGATCGTTTGAGATTAGAGCTTTATAGAAGACTTAGTAAATGTATGAGTGTTAATGAAGTTTATGAGATAGAAAGTGAGATGAATGATCGTTTTGGTAAGCCTGATATCTTCACAAAGCAGTTTTTGGATTTAATCATCATAAAAATTTTAGCTAGCAAGCATTATAAACTAGTGAGTAATTATGAGCAAAATATTTGTTTTGTAAAAGATGATGAGAGTAAGGAAGTCATTAAGGCAAAAAGCAAAGACGATGATGATGTGATCGAGGCTATTTTGATGCATTTAAGAAAGAGTGAAAAAGTATGAGCGGATATGAAATTTTTAAAGCTTTAGTTAATGCAAATATCAACTATAAGGATTTTGAGTGGCTAGAAAATAATACTTTAAGCGAGTTTGAAATTTTAATTTCTGTAGTTTTAACCCAAAATACAAACTGGAAAAATGTGTTAAAAGCTTTGATAAATTTAAAACAAGCAAATATTACTAATATAGAAGATTTATCAAAGTTAAACACTCAAGATTTAGCACTTTTAATAAAGCCAAGTGGATTTTATAATACCAAGGCAAAATATATTAAAAATTTCACTCAAAAATATTTCCAAGATTTTAATTCTTTTGAACTTTTTAAAGAAGAAGTAGATAGAGAATGGCTTTTAGATATTAAAGGCTTGGGTCAAGAAAGTGCAGATGGAATTTTAAATTATATATGTAAAAAAGAAGTTTTAGTAGTTGATGCTTATAGTGCAAAAATAGCTAATTATTTAGGTTATGAGTGTCAAAGTTATGATGAATTAGCAGATTTTTTAAAAAAAGACATAGCTAAAAATCAACAAGAATTATGTGTTTTACTAAAAAAAGAATGTGAATTATATGAGCTTTATCAAATTTTTCATGCTTTAATTGTTTCTTTTTGTAAAACACACTTTCAAGGTAAAAAACTTTCAGCAGATGGTGCACTTATTTTAGATCCTTTAAAATTTTAAATTTATTTTTTATTTAAAAAGTTATTTTTTTACGATTAAAGTGCTATAATGTATTTAACTTCATAAAAAGGAGAAGTAATGAATACAAGTATAGTTGGAAAGCAATTTGAGCTAACTGAGTCTATAAAAGAGTATGTGGAAAAAAGCTTTGATGCTTTAAGTAAATATGGCTTAGATGTGATTTCTGCACGTTGTGTTATAAGCGCTGATGAAAGGCATGGAAAGAAAGGATTTTGGGCTGAATTTAGCATTAACTTAGCTGGTATTAATACAGTGGTTGTAAAGCAAAAAGATAAAGACTTATATGCTGCTATAGATTTAGCTATTGATAGAATTTCTAAGGTTTTAAGAAGATTACATGATAAAAATATTACTCATAAGCATCAAGATGAGATAAAAGAAAATTTAGTATTGCCAAGTGTGATTGAGGAAGATGAGATAGTTCCAACAGAACTTGAGCTATATAAACCTTTAGAAATTGAAGAAGCATTAGAAAAGCTAAAAGCAAGTAAGGATATATTTTTAGTTTTTAATGACATAGATGCAAAAATGAGGGTGTTATATAAGAAAAAAGATGGTAAATTTGGTTTATTTTAAAAAATCTAGCCTTTTTAAGGCTAGATGTATTAGAAGAGCTTGTTAAAGATTTTATCTATTGCTTGATCTACTTTTTTACCTGTATTTTTAGCACCATCACTAGCATTTCCACCTATTGTATTAACAATAGAATTTACAACACTTTTTGTATCAAGACTTACTTTAGGATCTTGTGTTGTTCCTTTTATAATGCCTTTGAAATTTGCTCTATCGATAACAATATTAAAAGGAATGCTTAATTTAGTGCTTTTTGTATCAACTTTGCCTTTGCTAATATTTATATTGCTTCTATCAGCTACTAGGTTTAAATTTAAATCTATAAGATTTTTATTGATATTTATTTTAGCTTCACCGTTGCGATATACATCTTGAGTGATATCTTTTTGTAAAAGTAACATTAAAGCACTTGTGATGAGGTTTTTCTTAAGCTGTCCATCGGCTAAGTTCATTAGCACCACACCACTTTCTTTTAAAAGATTATAGTCAATACTTAAATTTGATTTTGCTTGGTAATAATCAGGCAAATCTAAACTTTGAGCTAAATTTGAAAGATCAGTATTTTGCATTTTAGCGTTAAAAATATTATTTTTTAAAGTTGCATTTAATGAGCCGTTAAATATATTTTTACTATTAACGCTTGCATCAATTAAAGCGTTTTTAAAATCAAATTTTCCTTCAAAATCAGCCTTGCCCTTTAAGTTTCTATCGACTAAAAATCCTAGTTTAGAAAAATCTTGCAATGATATATTATAAGTGCTTGCTAGAGCCATTTGATTAAGATCAAAATTTCCTTTTAATGAGTTAATATTTGCAAATGAACTTAGAGCTTTAGCATTAAAATCAATGATTGATTTAGAAATTTTTCCATCAAGATTGATTTTTGCTGAAGTATTCTTTGGAAATTTTTTATCCAAAAGCTTGGATAATTCTACTTCATTAAAAGAAGAATTGATAGTGGCTTTAAAATCACCATTAATATTGTTAAAATCAAGTGTTTTTAAATCAATATCAGCATTTACATCGCCAAATGCTAAAACTTTTTGTCCTATTAAAGGGAAAAGTTGTTCTAATTTTATATTATCAACTTTCGCTTGTAAACTTTTTCCATTAGATTTTGCATTGATAAGTCCTTGCATGATTTTAATATTTGCATCAAGATTTTGAATTTGATTTGCCTTAAGATCAACTTTGGCATCTAAATTTAAAGGTCCATTGAGATCTTGTTTGGTTAAAGGTTTTAATTTGTTAAGATTATCTACAAAAGCACTAATTTGTGCTTTTAAATCTTTGTTTGTAAGATTATAAGAGCCTTTTAGCTGAGGTATTTTTGCTATGTTTGAATCAAGCAAAGCTTCATAATCAATCAAAGAATTTTTCGCATTTGCTTTAGCTTGTAGATTAAAAGTTGTTTTTGGAAAATCAAGATTGCTTAGTTTTTTAAATTCTACAACATTTATATTTGCATTGTTTAACCTAGTATTTAGATTGAAATTTTTAAAATCAAGTCCTTGCGCTTTTAAATCTAAAATTAATTTAGAATTAATAAAAGCAGGCATAGAGATAGTCTTTAAAAGCTCTGCTACTTCTATATTGGTTGTGTTGATATTAAGATTATTATTTTCTAAAATAGCTTTTAAGCTACCACCAAATCCCAGCAAGTTAGCATCTAATTTTTGTAATTGATTGCTTGCAAAAAGTAAATTACCTTGAATTTGACTTTTGCCTTGGAGTTTCATTTTAGCTAAAGATGAAAATTGATTAAAATCATCTATTTTGATGTCAAAATCACTAGTTAAGCTTTGTTTTGCTATATCATAAATACTTTTTTGTGTATAAAGTTTGAAGAAGTTACTTAAAATTTCACTTTTAGATACAACTTCATTGTCTTGGATTAAAGATCTTATCTCGCCTTTTATATAGCTTTGTTTTGGCAGGCTTAGATTGAAATCTTTTTCAATTAGAGTATTGTTGATAGAACTTGTGTAAAAATTAATCAAAGCATTACCATTTGGTTTTAAATCTTTAGCTTGTATATCACTTATAATACTAATTTTTCCTTGAGCATATCTTGGTAAATTAGCAAAATCTAAAATTTGAGCTAAATCTATATTTTTTCCAATAAATTCAAGATTTATAGGAGAAAAATCAACAATTTTTGCATCTAAGCTAAGATTAGAATCAAATAAAAATCCATTACCTTTTACTAAAAAATCACTACTTTTACCTACAGCACTACCTTTAAATGTAAAATCTTTATCGCTTTTTAAGCCAAGATTTTGAATATAGTTTTGTTTAAGTCCTAAAAGATAGTTTAAATCAAATCCTAGTCTTAAAGGTGATATGCCACCTTCTATATTAGCAAAAAATTTATCATCAATATTTGCTTTAATGTCAAGTTGTGAAAAACTAATTTTAAAATTTTCAAATTTAACATTCATACCACTTTTTTGAGCAATAATCGTTTCGATTCTTGGCTTTAAAAAAGCATTACCCATGCTTGTAAACAATAATGTATATATAGCTAGCAATGCCACACATACTACGCCTAAAAGGATGTAAAGAATTTTTTTCATGAGAAACCTTTATAATAATATATCATAAAAATTTAGCGTAATAGACTAAACTTATATGATATATTTTACTTAATTTATTGACAATTAACTTTCTTTAATGTATAATTCTATCACTCAAAAACAAAGAGTGCTAAAAATGGCACATTTTAGAAAGGATACAAAATGAATTTTCAACCTCTAGGAAAGCGTATTTTGGTAAAACGCTTAGAAGAAATGAAAACTACTGCTTCTGGGATTATTATACCAGATAATGCTAAAGAAAAACCATTAAATGGTGAAGTTGTTGCAGTGAGTAAAGAAATAGAAGATGTTAAAGTAAATGATAAAGTAATGTTTGCAAAATACGGCGGAACTGAAATTAAACTTGACAATGAAGAGTATTTGGTTCTTAATATTGATGATGTTTTAGGGATTATTAAATAAAAAAGGATAAAAAATGGCAAAAGAAATATTTTTTTCAGATGAAGCAAGAAATAAACTTTATGAAGGTGTTAAAAAACTTAATGATGCAGTAAAAGTTACTATGGGACCACGTGGTCGTAATGTATTAATTCAAAAAAGTTTTGGTGCTCCAACTATCACAAAAGATGGTGTGAGTGTGGCTAAAGAAGTAGAATTAAAAGATTCTTTAGAAAATATGGGTGCTTCTTTAGTTAGAGAAGTAGCTAGTAAAACAGCTGATCAAGCAGGCGATGGAACAACAACGGCAACAGTTTTAGCGCATGCTATTTTTAAAGAAGGTTTAAGAAATATCACAGCAGGTGCTAATCCTATCGAAGTTAAAAGAGGTATGGATAAAGCTTGTGAAGCTATAGTGGCTGAGCTTAAAAAACTTTCTCGCGAAGTTAAAGACAAAAAAGAAATCGCTCAAGTTGCAACAATTTCTGCAAATTCAGATGAGAAAATCGGAAATTTAATCGCTGATGCTATGGAAAAAGTTGGAAAAGATGGTGTTATCACTGTTGAAGAAGCAAAATCAATCAATGATGAATTAAATGTGGTTGAAGGTATGCAATTTGATAGAGGTTATTTAAGCCCATATTTCATTACAAATACTGAAAAAATGACAGCTGAATTGCAAAATCCTTTTATTTTGTTATTTGATAAAAAAATTGCTAATTTAAAAGATTTGTTACCAATTTTAGAGCAAATTCAAAAAACAGGAAAACCACTTTTAATTATAGCTGAAGACATTGAAGGTGAAGCTTTAGCAACTTTAGTTGTAAATAAATTAAGAGGTGTTTTAAATATTTCAGCAGTTAAAGCTCCTGGTTTTGGTGATAGAAGAAAAGCTATGCTTGAAGATATTGCTATTTTAACAGGTGGTGAAGTGATTTCTGAAGAGCTTGGAAGAACTTTAGAAAGTGCTAGTATCCAAGATTTAGGTCAAGCTTCAAGCGTGATTATTGACAAAGATAATACAACTATTGTAAATGGTGCAGGTGAAAAAGCAAATATTGATGCAAGAATCAACCAAATTAAAGCTCAAATTGCTGAAACAAGCTCAGATTATGATAGAGAAAAATTACAAGAAAGACTTGCTAAATTAAGTGGCGGTGTAGCTGTAATTAAAGTTGGTGCTGCTACGGAAACTGAAATGAAAGAGAAAAAAGATAGAGTTGATGATGCATTAAGCGCTACAAAAGCTGCTGTTGAAGAAGGTATAGTAATAGGCGGTGGTGCTGCATTAATCAAAGCAAAATCAAAAATCAGCTTGAATTTGCAAGGTGATGAGGCTATTGGTGCTGCTATTGTAGAAAGAGCTTTAAGAGCACCTTTAAGACAAATTGCTGAAAATGCTGGATTTGATGCTGGTGTAGTTGTTAATACAGTAGAAAATAGTAAAGAAGAAAATACCGGTTTTGATGCTGCAAAAGGTGAATATGTAAATATGCTTGAAAGCGGTATTATTGATCCTGTTAAAGTAGAAAGAGTGGCTTTACTTAATGCAGTTTCAGTAGCTAGTATGCTTTTAACAACTGAAGCTACAATTAGTGAAATCAAAGAGGATAAACCTGCTATGCCTGATATGAGTGGCATGGGCGGTATGGGAGGCATGGGTGGTATGATGTAATACCATCTTTTTGTTGCTTTTGAGTTGCTTTTTATATAAAGCAACTCACTCTTTTTTTTATTTTTCTGCACTGATTTTTATTTTTGTTATAATAGATGTAAAATTATAAGGATTTTACATGAAAAACTTACAAGAAGAGCGATTTTCCAACTCAAAATACATTAAACCTAAAAGATATACTTATATAGGCAAAGATAATAAAAAATATACTTGGGATTTTATAGAAGCATTAGATAGTGTTTCTGTTTTTTTATATCATACTCAAAAAGATTCTTTTGTCTTTGTAAAACAATTTAGAATTCCTTTATGGGATTATCAAAAACGTAATAACTTAAAATTAGATGAGATGGGATTTAGCATAGAGCTTTGTTCAGGACTTGTTGATAAAAATTTGAGTTTAGACGAAATAGCTAAAGAAGAATGTATTGAAGAGCTAGGTTATACTCCTAAGGTTGTAGAAAAAATAGGAGAGTTTTATACAGGTTTTGGTTCAGGTGTAAGTAGACAGTTTTTATTTTATGCTGAAATTACCGAAGATGATAAAACTGGTCATGGTGGTGGAATTGATGGAGAGGATATTCAAGCAGTATGGATAAAAAGAAAAGACTTTGAAAAATTTTCTAAAGAAAATCCTATCAAAACCCCTTTACTTGAATATGCGTATTTGTGGTTTAAAGGTAAGAATTAACCTTACCTTTATTTTTCTTCTTTATTTTCAATGTTTGGGTCTTTTTCATCAAGCATTTCTTTAAAGATTACAAATAAATCTTCAGAGGCTTTTTCAGCATTTGAGCATTTATCTAGAATTTGATTTTGAACTAATTCATTGCCTGTATTTTCATTATGTGCTAAGGCAACGGCTTGGTTGATATTTTCATGCACCTTTTGGTGTGGTAAATTTAACTTACCAAAAGCTCTTCCGCTAGAAAATCTTTCTTTGCCCACACCTGCAATCCATTTTGCAAGTCTACAACTCAAATGATCAGAGAGTGCTTTACCTGAAGCATGAATGATTTCATTATAACCATTTAATTTAAAAGCAACATGATCTAATTTTGCTAAGGAAACAAAAATTTCAGAAGCAATACGTTTAGCGTGCGAGCTAGTTGAATTTGCATTAGAGATTAATTGAGCAAAATTACTAGAGAATTTTATAATATGTTCATTTGATTCTAATGATACTTTTTCTACTTGTTCACTTTGTCCATACATTTCATCTGCATTTTGCTTTAATAGATTAATATTTAATTCTACTTCAGAGGTCGCTTTTTGTGTTTTTTCAGCAAGTTTTCTAACTTCATCAGCAACAACAGCAAAGCCTCTGCCGTGTTCTCCTGCTCTAGCAGCTTCAATTGCGGCATTTAGTGCTAAAAGATTAGTTTGATCAGATACATCTTTGATTAAGTTAATAACATTAGTGATTTCATCAACACTGCGGTGTAAATTACCTGCTGTATCTCTTGAACGGTTAGCTGATTCAATAATGCTTTGAAGTGAAGATATGATAGAGTGGGTTATTGCATTTAATTCTTGCATATCTTTTAATGATGAGTCAGAATACTGGGAAATCATTTCAGCTTTATTTACATTTTCTTGCATATCGCCTTGTACATTTGAAATGCCTTTTAACACTCCAGTTAATAACATCTCCAAAAGACGAGTTTCAAGTGCAGTTTTCCCACAATCTTCTTGAAGTTGCTTTTCGTATTTTTCGATTAATTCTTGTTTTTCTAAAAGAAGTTTTTTGTTTTCTTCTTCTAGTTCTTTGATTTTATTTTGTAAATCTTCAAAGTCTTGTTTTGATTGACTTTTTTTTCCAAACATAGTTTTTCCTTGAAAGTTAAAATTAGAAAGAAATTATTTTTTATAATTTGATAAATAAGTGTTTAGCTCATCTTTTAATCTTAGTTTTTCTTTTTTAAGATTTGCAATTTCCAAGCTATCTAGATGAATTCTACCTTCTTCTGCGTCTTTGATTTTGTGATCAAGTTCATTGTGCTCTTCAAACAATTTATCAAAGTGCATGTCTTTACCTTTTAGCTCAGTAATTAAATCTCTAAATTCATGTAGCATATAAGCCTCCTTTTTAAAATTAATATTTGATTATAGCTTAAAATAAGTTAAATATATTTTAACTCATCAGGTTTTTGCTTGTTTTTTATAATCTTTTTGGCTATTTTTATGCTATCTGCTGTACCTACGATTAATAATTTTGCTCCAGTACCTATTAAAGTATCACCTCTTGGCATAGGTGTGAATTTTTTATTTTCTAAAATTCCTACTATACTTACGTTTGCCATATCTCTTAAATGAATTTCTTTTAATCTTTTAAATCTCACCCATGATTCATCAGGAATTTTAACCTCTTCTAAATCAATAGGGCTATTTTTTTTATAAAGATAATTTTCTAATAAATTTTCCATATCTGGTCTTGCTGACATCGCACTAAGTCTTTGTGCAACTAATTTTGTAGCAGAAACAATAGAATTTGCTCCAAGTTTTTTAAGTTTTTCTGTTTCATCTTCGTTGCTTGAGCTAGCTAGTATAAAATAAGGATTAATTCTTTGTAGTTCTTTTTCAAATAATCTTACTGAGGCAATGATAGCAATATTATCTGCTATGTTATTACTAAGGGTTATTACGCCTTTTGCGCTAGAAAGATTGGTTTTTAAAAAGGCTGTATTAGTATGAGGTGCGCTTTCTATATAATAAGGATAATTATATTTTTCAGCAATCTCGCTGAAATTTTCAACTTCATCAACCACAACAAAAGGAATATGATTTTCTCTAAATTGCTGTGCTAATTCTATGGTAAAATCATTATGGTAGCATATTACAAAATGATTTTTTAATCTTGCAACTTTATGCAGCATTCTTCTTTCCTTGATAATTTTAGACAAAACACCTTTTTTTACTATTTCTATTACTAAACCCATACAAAAAGTAAATATTGTAAAAGTTAATAGTACATATACAACAGTAAAAATTCTACCCGCTGTTGGTATGGGATTAACTTCAGTATAACCCAAAGTGGTAAAAGTCATACCGGCTTGATAAATAGCATCGTTAAGGTTGTAATTACTTGTGAGCATATAACCAAAAGCCCCAATTAATGTCATAACAACAACGGCAATAAGAGGAATTCTTAAAAATTTAAGTTGCTCATAAAGCTCATCATTGAGATTAATTGAAGGTTTTGGAGAGGGAGACCAATTGAGGAATTTTTGTAGCTTTTTTAAAAAAGACATAGTAATTCCTCATTTACATTAAGGATTATTTACTACTTTGCTTTTTAAGTGTTCTTAAAGTTGAAGCAGCAACTCTAACTTTTCTAGTAGTTCCATCTTCTAAAGTAATACGAACTGTTCTTAAATTTGGCAAAAAGCGTCTTTTTGTTTTATTGTTAGCATGGCTAACATTGTTACCTACCATAGGTCCTTTTCCTGTAATTTGGCAAATTCTTGACATAAATTTTCCTTATGAAATAAAAATAATTTTTAGCATTGTATCTAAAACAAGCTTAAAAAAATCAAATATTATCAAAAATACATAAAGAAAATTTGATAATAAGTATGATAAAATTATTTTTTACTTTTATTGGAGATATAAAATGTATGTAGCACCAAGTTTATTGTCTGCAAATTTTTTAAATTTGGAAAATGAGATTAAAGATGTGTGTGAAGCAGGGGCTGATTTGTTACACATTGATGTGATGGATGGGCATTTTGTACCAAATCTTACTTTTGGTCCTTGTGTGATTGAAAATATTTCAAAAATTACTTCAGTGCCTTTAGATGTGCATTTAATGGTGCATAATGTTAGTAGTTTTGTAGATTTATTTATCCCAATAAAGCCAAAATTTATTAGTTTTCATTTAGAAGCTGAAAGTCATCCTATTAGGGTGTGTGAGTATATAAGAAAAAATAGTATTCATCCTGCTATTGTTTTAAATCCACATACTCCAGTTTCAAGTATAGAGCATATTTTAGAATTTGTAGATATGGTGCTTTTAATGAGTGTTAATCCAGGCTTTGGCGGGCAAAATTTTTTACCTTTAGTGTATGATAAAATTAGACAGTTAAGAGAAATGATAGATAGGAAAAATCTTAAAGTTTTTATAGAAGTAGATGGTGGGGTAAATGGTTTAAATGCGCCTGATTTAGATGAAGCAGGAGCTGATATTTTAGTCGCAGGTAGTTATATCTTTTCCTCGCAAGATAAAAAAACAGCAATTAATTCTTTAAAGCTTGAATTTTGAGCCAACAACAAATCGATGATTTAATCATCAAGCTAAGCAAAGAAAACAAACCTTTTCCTTGGGTTTTAAAAGAACTTGCAAAAATAGAAGAATTAAATCATTATGACTTTGATTTATATATTTTTGAGCTTTTAGGACTAGGAGTGGAGCTTAATGCGCAAAATTGCTTGTGCTTAAAAAGTAAAAATACAAAAATAAAAGATGAGATTTTTTGTGTAGTAGATATTGAAAGCACTGGTGGGATAAAAAGTGGTCAAATTTTAGAAATAGGTGCGGTTAAAATTCAAAATTATAAAGAAATTGATAGATTTGAGAGTTTTATAAAAGTAGAAAGCATACCTGAAAATATTACAGAATTAACCGGGATTAGTTTGGATATGGTAGAAAATGCACCTTCTTTAAAAACTGTGTTAAATGATTTTAAATTATTTTTAAAAGATAGTATTTTTGTAGCACACAATGTGCGTTTTGATTATCATTTTATATCTAAAGCTATGTATGAAAATGATTTTGGGGTGCTTTTAAATAGAAGATTATGTACTATTGATTTAGCTAAAAAGTGTATTGAAAGTCCAAAATACGGTCTTGATGCGCTAAAAGAGTTTTTGTGCATTGAAAGTAAGCATCATAGAGCCTTAAGTGATGCTTTGGCTGCAAGTGAAATTTTAAAATACTGTCTTAAAAAAATTCCTTTTTATATAAAAACTACCGAAGAATTGTTACATTTTAGCAAGCAAGCTAAAAATCAAATAAAAAAATAAACTTTGTTTTGTATTTATTGCTATACTTGCTTTGCATAAATGACGGGAGCTTGTGATACAGGCTGAGAGTAAGCTAAAAGCTTAGACCGCACCAGAACTAGGTAATGCTAGCGTTGGGATAATTTATCAACTACTCACATACCCTTCATTTATCCAAATTTTATTTTAAGGATAAATTTAAATGAAAACTCAAATGTCTTATGCAAAAGAAGGAATTTTTACAAAACAAATGCAAATTGTTGCGCAAAAAGAGCAAGTAAGTGAAGATTTTTTGCTTGAAAATATAGCATGTGGAAAAATTATCATTCCTGCAAATATCAACCATAAAGCACTAGACCCAAATGGTATTGGCTATGGACTTAAAACAAAGGTAAATGTAAATTTAGGTGTTTCAAATGATTGTGTAGATTATAGTGAAGAAATGAAAAAAGTAGAATTGGCTCATAAATTTAATATAGAAGCTATTATGGATCTTAGTAATTATGGTAAAACTAGTCGTTTTAGAGATGAGTTAATTGCTACTTCAAAAGCTATGATAGGCACTGTGCCTGTTTATGATGCGGTTGGATTTTTAGAAAAAGATTTAAAAGATATTAAGGCAAAAGATTTTTTAGATGTAGTATATCATCACGCTAAAAGTGGAGTGGATTTTATGACAATTCATGCAGGGATAAATTCTCGTGCTGCTAGGGTTTTTAAAGAGTGTGATAGGATTACTAATATAGTTTCAAGAGGAGGTTCAGTTCTTTATGCTTGGATGCAAATGAATGATGCTGAAAATCCATTCTATGAATATTATGATGATTTACTCGCTATATGTAAGGAATTTGATGTGACACTTTCTTTGGGCGATGCGCTAAGACCTGGTTGTACTCATGATGCAAGTGATGGAGCTCAAATTGCTGAACTTATCGAACTTTCGTTATTAACTAAAAGAGCATGGGCTCAAGATGTGCAAGTAATGATAGAAGGACCTGGCCATATGGCTATTAACGAAATAGAAGCTAATATGCAACTTGAAAAAAGAATTTGCAACGGCGCGCCTTTTTATGTCTTAGGACCATTGGTTACTGATATAGGTGCAGGATATGATCATATAAGTGGAGCAATCGGCGGAGCAGTTGCAGCAGCAGCTGGTGCTGATATACTTTGCTATGTAACCCCTGCTGAGCATTTAAGACTTCCAAATTTAGAAGATGTAAGAGATGGTATAGTAGCGACTAAAATAGCAGCTCATGCAGGAGATATAGCCAAACTTCCTAAAGAAAGAAAAATAGATGATGAAATGAGTAAAGCTAGACAAGATATTGATTGGGAAAAAATGTTTAAATTGGCAATTGATGGAGAAAAGGCTAAGAAAATGTTTAATGAAAGAAAGCCTGAGGAACTTAATTCTTGTTCAATGTGTGGAAAAATGTGTGCTATGAACACTATGAATAAAATTTTAAAAGGTGAGGATGTAAGTTTGATAAAAGAATAAACCCTCGATTATGAGGGTTTAGTTTGATTAATCTATTACTTTATAATTATAAGGTTTTAGATTTTTATCATCTTCAAGAAGTTTTGCTGGTGGATTACCATTTACTTCTTGGTGTTTATAGTAGCGATCTCCTGCTTTGTTGCCATTTAGATCTACTTTATAGTGAATTTCACCTGGATTTAATTTTTGAATATCTTCAAAACCTAAATTTGAAGTTTTGAAATCTTTAATACCATTTTTGGCCGCAATTTCTACTAATTTAGTTTGTCCTTGTCTTGACATATCAACTGATTGTAAAAGCATTCTTGAAGCTTCTCTAGGATTGTGGAATCCTGTTGAGTTTTCAGCACCTACAAAGTCTGCTCTTACTTGAGATTTTCTATGAAGTTCTAATACTTCTTTTAATTCAGCTGAAATTTTAGCATCATCTGCTTTGCCATTAGTTTGGAATTTAGGCATTTTTCCAAGCTCTGCGCGAATAGTTTCTACATCTTTAATCAAGCTTACTAAAGAATATTCAGCTGTTCTTAAATCATGAGCTATTGAATTTTGAATATCTTTTACTTGTTTAGCTAGATAGCTTTCGCTTTGAGTATGGCAAGTTTTACAAGCTGAATTAATATCAACTAAAGGCGAGGTGATGTTATGGCTGGTAACTTTTTTTGCACCTTTTCTAATATAAGGCATGTGACAATCTGCGCAACTTACACCATTTGCAGCATGTACTCCACCACTATAAAGCTCGCTTTCTGGGTGCTGAATTTTTAACATAGGTGCTTTAGTGATTTTATGAACCCAATCACTTGGGAAATTTTCTCTATTTTTTTCATAATAATCATCAAACATTTCTATTCTAAATGGCTCACCTTTTTTCCACTCACTCCATGGAAATGCTAGTTCTATACCATCAACTTCAATTTCAATTGGTTTATTTCCATCTCTCCAAGAATCAAACTCATCATAAGTTTTTTGAGTACCATTCCACCATTTTTTAGAGCTATCGTTAGCTATACTTTCCCCGATAGTTTTTACTTTGGTGCCTGTTGGTTTGAAGTAGTATTCAACGTGACATTGAGAGCATACTAAAGTTCTCATTTCGCTTCTTGAAGCTTTAATGCCTTGTTTTTCATCTGCCTCATAGCCTCTTGAAATTAATGCTTTGATTAAAGCCGGTCTTGTAAGTCTTAAACTCATATCTGTTGGGTTGTGACAATCTGCACATGTTACACCCATTCTTTTTCCGCCATGAGGTCCACTGTGCTCAGGTGAGTTTTCTTTAGCTCCATTTACTGCAGGAACTGTTTTAATCATAGTCCAATATTTTGCAGAGTTAAATGCTACCCAATCACCTTTTGCAGTGTTGTTTAAAAGCCAAGGAGTCCATCCGCTATGGCAATTCATACAAGCTGTTGGTTGACCACCAAATCCTGCAAAGCCATGTGCATTTAAGAAATCTTTGTTATTTCTAGCTGTATCCATTTGATCTACTTGAACCCAAAAGTGTCCTCTTTCTTCATTAGCATCAATGCTAAATGGATAACCCGCCCAAAGAACAGTTAGTTGTGGATAGCGGATTAGTTTTGAATAAGCTAAATTTCCACCAAATTCTGTTGCATTAGGTGCTTGTTTTTCCACTGCTGTATGCATATCTAAATAATCAGGAAAATTCTTTCCCCAATAATCAAAAGTAGGGTTTTCATCGCCAAGTTTTACAATTTCTTGAGAAATGATTCCACCTACTGAATCATTTGTTTTAGCTGTGATATCTTGATTTAACCACAATACGCCCGCAATAGCTACTATAGTAGCACTTATAGCACTATATAAAATGCCTTTATTATTCATTAATTACTCCTTTCATTTAAAATCCTCTCTTATGACCAACACCTTGGTGACAAGATACACAACTTAAGGAATTATCTTTGTGTGGATCTAGAGTAGGGTTGATAGTGTTGCTCGCAATTTCTTTATGACATTCTATGCAGTTATTTTGGACTATTTCTTTACTTTTTGCATTTGCACTTAAATGTGTAGGTAAAGAATCAAGTTTAAAAGTAAATGCATAAGCATGTCCTAAACCACTTTGAGCTTTGGCAATCCATTTTTCAAAAAAGCTATGTGGTAAATGACAATCATTACAGGTTGCTCTTGGTTTACCATCAACTTCTTTAGAGTGTGAAGCTTTTAAATAATCATTATAAACTTCGTTCATAATATGACAATTATTACAGCTTTCACTAGCATCGCTAAAATAAGAAGTGCCTTTAGCATTATGGAAAGTATACATTCCAACTCCTGCTAAAATTACAAGCAAGAAGAGGAAAACAGCAAAAAGTTTTGAGTTTGCTTTTTTCAAAGTCTCTCCTTTGAATGAAGTTTAAGTTACAAGAACTTAAGTATAATTATATTATCTATAAAATCTTAAAAAGTAAATATAAATTTATTATTTATTTATAATTTTTTTAATAAGATAAAAAAAGTATTATTTTTTTATATAAATTTATTTACTATTATAAAAATAAAATAAAATTTAATAAAAGAAATACTAAAATATTACATACTAGAAAATAAGGCAGGTGTATTATGCAAATTCAACCATCAATGTATATTAATAGAGAACTTTCTTGGCTTGCATTTAACTCCCGTGTTTTAGATCAATGTTCTAAAGATCTTCCTTTGCTTGAAAAACTTAAATTTATAGCTATATATTGTACAAATTTAGATGAGTTTTATATGATAAGGGTAGCTGGATTAAAACAGCTTTTTATAGCAGGAATAAGCACAGCAAGTAATGATGAAATGACACCACTTGCACAGCTTAAAGCTATTAGAAATTATTTACATGAAGAAAAATATGTAGTAGAGCAGTATTTTACTAAAATAACTCAAGATTTAGAAAAAGAAAATTTGTTTATTCGTTTATATGAAGAACTTGATGAGGATTTAAAACAACAATGTAATGAGCATTTTTTCTCTAATATTTTTCCTGTAATAGTGCCTATTGCGGTTGATGCAACCCATCCTTTTCCGCATTTAAATAATCTTTCATTTTCTTTGGCGGTAAAGCTTTGTGATCCTATGCATCCTGAACTTTTAAAATTTGGTATGATACGTATACCTAGGGTTTTACCAAGATTTTATCAAGTAAGCTCTAATATTTATGTGCCTATAGAAAGTATAGTGCGCCATCATACTGAACATATTTTTCCTGGTTATAAGCTTTTATCATCTGCTGCTTTTAGAGTAACTAGAAATGCAGATATGGAAATAGAAGAAGAAGAAGCTGATGATTTTATGTTGATTTTGGAGCAGGGTTTAAAGCTTCGTAGAAAAGGTGCTTTTATACGCTTGCAAATAGAAAAAGGCGCAGATGAGCAGTTGATTGAATTTTTAAGTTCTCATATGAATATTTTTCATAAAGACATTTATGAATACAGCATACTTTTAAATTTACCATCACTGTGGCAAATCATTTCTAATAAAGAATTTACACATTTATTAAACCCTGTGTATACACCAAAGATTTTACCACCTTTTGGAGATAATGTATCTATTTTTAGTGCAATTGATAAACAAGATATATTGGCTATACAGCCTTATGAAAGTTTTGAGCCTGTGTATCAATTTATCAAAGAAGCAAGTAAAGATCCTAAGGTTGTTTCTATAAGAATGACTCTTTATAGGGTAGAAAAAAATTCAAACATAGTCCAAGCTTTAATTGATGCAGCCAGTGATGGTAAGCAAGTTACAGTAATGGTGGAATTAAAAGCACGCTTTGATGAAGAAAATAATTTGCACTGGGCAAAATCATTAGAAAATGCAGGAGCTCATGTGGTGTATGGAATCACTGGTTTTAAAGTGCATGCAAAAGTAGCTCAAGTGATTAGAAAAGAAGGGGATAAATTAAAAATTTATAATCATTTAAGTACAGGCAATTATAATGCAAGTTCAGCTAAAATTTATACTGATGTGAGTTATTTTACTTCTAAAGAAGAATACTCTCAAGATACCACAACCTTTTTTCATATACTTTCAGGATATAGTAAAAGCCGTCGATTAAAGACTTTATCAATGAGTCCAAAGCAAATCAAAGAACGAATTTTAGATATGATAGCTACAGAAGCAAGTCATGGAAAAGATGGGGTAATCATAGCCAAAATGAATGCTTTAGTAGATGGTGATGTGATTAAAGCTTTATATGAGGCTTCAAATAAGGGTGTTAAAATAGATCTTATTGTGCGTGGAATTTGTTGTTTAAGACCTGGAGTAAAAGGGTATAGTGAAAATATAAAAGTTAGAAGTATAGTTGGAAAATATTTAGAACATGCTAGAATTTTATATTTTAAACACACTGAGCCAAATTATTTTATTTCAAGCGCTGATTGGATGCCAAGAAATTTAGAAAGAAGACTGGAATTAATGACTCCTATTTTTGATGAGCATTCGCGTGCAAAATTAGCCCAAATTTTAAAACTACAATTAAGCGATAATGATTTAGCTTATGAGTTAAACAGTGAAGGAAGATATCGTAAGATTACTTTAAATGAAGCAGAAAAAATTAATAATTCTCAACAAATTTTAGAAGAATATATTAGTAGAATTTTTAATACCTTGAAAAAAGATACCGATCATAGTAGAGCAGCACATTTAGCAACGAAGCTTTTTAGGGATAGCTAATCCTTGCTTTTTAGCAAGGATTATTTCCAACCTTCTATATAATTTTTAAGTTTTCTACCAACTTTTGGGTGTTTGAGTTTTTTTATGGCTGAGCTTTCTATTTGTCTTACTCTTTCTCTTGTGACATTTAGTTCTTTGCCGATTTCTTCTAAGGTTCTATCACTTTCATCATCCATTAAACCAAAACGCATTCTAATAACAGCTTTTTCTCTGTCATTAAGCTGATCTAAAACTTCATCAATTTGTTCTTTTAAATCATCTTTTAAGATGTGATCCATAGGTGAAATTGAAGTTCTATCTTCTACAAAATCTCCAAATTTACCATCATCTTCATTGCTAATAGGTGCTTCTAGAGAAATTGGTTCTTTAGTGATTTTAATCACTTGTTTTACTTTATCTACGCTAAGTCCTACTTCTTTAGCAATAATGCTTACATCAGGTTCTTTACCTTCTTTTTGTAAATATTCACGAATGATTTTATTGATTTGATTAATAGTTTCTATCATATGAATAGGAATTCTAATCGTTCTTGCTTGATCGGCAATTGCTCTTGAAATGGCTTGTCTAATCCACCAAGTTGCATAGGTTGAAAACTTATAGCCGCGTTTGTATTCAAATTTATCTACCGCTTTCATTAAGCCTATATTGCCCTCTTGGATCAAATCTAAAAATGGTAATCCACGGTTAGTATATCTTTTAGCAATACTTACAACCAAGCGTAAATTTGATTTTGCCATTCTAGTTTTAGCTTCATCTGAGATTTTTTTACCGCGTTTTATTTGCTCTAGAATTTCTTTTAGTTGATCTTTTTCTAAATCAAAAGAATTTTGACTAGCCTCTTTAGTTTGAATGAGTTTTTTAATCTCCATATAAGTGCTTACCATCGTAGTTTCTAGTGCGCGTTCAGCGATTTCTTCTTTGCTAAGTTTGGTGATATCTTTTAAGATATCTTGGTGTCTTTGTTTTAATTCTTCTGAAAACATTGGCAAGCGATATTCTAAGCGTTTTAATTCTTTGTCAAATTCCTCATCGCTTTTTAAAGCTGTTTCCATGGATTTTACGATTTCAGAGATAAGTTTTGAAGTTGGACCTAGATCCATTAGTTTTTCTTTTAATATATTTTTCTTAAAAGCAATTATGAGTTTATCTAACAATTCATCATCGTTTTTTTCTGCATTAATAGTAGATATGGTTTTTAACCATTCTTTTTTTGCTTTTTCTAAGGCCTTAAAACTTTCTATAACTTTTAAGGTTCTTTCGTCTTCTTTTTTACTTGCTTTTTTAGGTTTTTTTTCACTTGAGTTTTCATTTTCCTCGTTTTCATTTTCTTCTTCAGAATCTATTTCATCATCACTTTTATCATCATCACTTTTATCATCATCTTCAAAGCTTTTAAAAAGCTCTTTTACTCTTCTTTCTCTATTGATTAAAGGTTCTTTATAATCAAGTATAAAATCTATCAAATAAGGCACAGAACAAAAAGCATCAATAATAATATCTTCACCTAGCTCAATTTTTTTAGAAATTTCAACTTCCTCGTCCTTGTTTAAAAGAGCTATTTGTCCCATTTCTCTTAAATACATTCTAACAGGAGAGTCTGATCTACTCCATTCAAGCAAATCGTTTTCATTGGCTAAATCAAATTCATTTTCTAAACTCGTATCTTGTAATTTTTGTTTTTCTTCTTGTAATTTTTTTGCTTCTTCTAAATTTCTTTTTTTAGCAATTTCAGCTGAAGAAATTAATTCTACTTTATGTTTATCCATTAAATCGCGGATTTTTTTTGCACTTGTTGCATTTGGAAGTTTTGCAAAATACTTGACAAGTTTTTCATATGTGATATAATCTTTAGAATTTTCTTTGAAAAGTTCTTCTAAAACATTGGTTTCATTAGCCATGGATACTCCTTGTATTTAAGTAATGAGTGTAAAACTAAATATTATGCCTAAAAATTAATTAAAAACAAATAAAAACATTTTGGAACAGCTTTTGCTTTATCATGTAGAAAATTAAGATTTTAGTTAGGAAAAACAATGCAAAATGGGTATTATCAAGCTACTGGTGCTATGGTTACGCAGTTTAATCGCTTAGATGTTGTAACTAATAACCTAGCAAATGTAAATACAAGTGGCTATAAAAGAGATAATGTTGTTATTGCAGATTTTAAAAGGATTTTTAAAGAAACTCAAGATGAGTTACCTATACAAAATCATACAAGAGATGCTGCAAGATTTGTAAATACAACTATAGATAGGGTTCCACAAGTTAATCACGTCTATACAAATTTTAGCGTAGGTTCTATGAAAATGACGCATAATCCTTTGGATTTAGCTCTTACTCGTGAGGATACTTTTTATTTAATTAAAACAAATAATGGTGAGGTAAGATTGAGTCAAGACGGAAATTTCCAGCTTGATGATGAGGGATATTTGGTAAATCGCCAAGGGTATAGAGTTTTAAGCAGTGATTATTTTAACAATCCTGAAAACGATGGCATACGCATAGGAAATTCCACTTCTTTTATTAATGTGGATAAAAATGGAATCATCAGTGCATCTAATCAAGATATAGCAAGATTATTCGTAGCGCAAGTTGATGATTTAAGAGATTTGCAAAAAGATGGTGATAATATGTATAAAATCGATAATTTAAACAAAATTAGAGATTTGCCAAATTCAAATGCCATTAAGCAAGGTTTTACTCAAGGTTCAAATGTTAATCCAGTTACAGAAATGGTAGGATTAATCGAAGCAAATAGAATGGTTGAGATGTATCAAAAAGTTATGACATCTCATATGGATGATTTAAATCAAGAAGCTATTAATAAATTAGCAAGTACTAAATAAAACTAAGGATAGATAAAATGTTAAGATCATTATACACAGCAGCATCAGGGATGGTATCACAACAAACACAAATTGATGTAACTTCAAATAATATTTCAAATGTTAATACAGTAGGTTATAAAAAATCACGTGCAGAATTTGCAGATTTGATGTATCAAACGATGAAATACGCAGGTACTTCAACCTCAAGTACCACAAAACACCCAAGTGGTATAGAAGTGGGTCTTGGCTCAAGAGTGACAGCTGTGAGTAAAATTTTTAGTGAAGGTAGTTTAAAGCAAACTTCAACTTCAGGTCTTGATATGGCAATTGCTGGTAATAATGGCTTTTTTCAAATTCAAATGCCTGATGGAACTATAGCTTATACTAGAAATGGTCAATTTACTAAAGATGCTGAAGGAAATATAGTAAATTCAGATGGTTATAGACTTTTGCCGGAAATGACTATACCTGAAGATGCTACAGCTATTAACGTAGCAAGCGATGGAACAGTTTCTGTTATGCAACCAGGAAATACAGCAGAAACTCAAATAGGTCAAATTGAGCTTGTAAATTTTATTAATCCAGCGGGCTTGCATGCTTTGGGAGATAATCTTTTAGTAGAAACTGATGCAAGTGGAGCGCCTATTGCAGGTATAGCGGGAGAGAATGGATTTTCTGTAATTAAACATGGCTTTGTAGAGCTTAGTAATGTTCAGCTTGTA
The DNA here is from genome assembly GCF_025771685.1 of Campylobacter sp. IFREMER_LSEM_CL2194. Taxonomy (NCBI): domain Bacteria; kingdom Pseudomonadati; phylum Campylobacterota; class Epsilonproteobacteria; order Campylobacterales; family Campylobacteraceae; genus Campylobacter; species Campylobacter sp. IFREMER_LSEM_CL2194. The sequence goes on along the minus strand of NZ_JAKMQS010000001.1, from coordinate 128,396 downwards.
GAAGAAATGACAGATCTTATCACAGGGCAAAGAGCTTATGAAGCTGGCTCAAAAGCTATTACTACAAGTGATGATATGCTTGGAATTGTAAATCAATTAAAACGCTAGAATTAACTAGCGTTTTATAATATGCAAAAAATATTAAAAAATACTAAAAAACTCCTATTTATAAATACTTGTAAAATATTCTCTATTATAATTTAAATTTAAACTAATCATAGTAATATTTTATTTATGTATTCTTTATATACATAAATAAACAATAACGAGGGATATAATGAACAGAAGGGACTTCATTAAAAATACCGCTATTGCTAGTGCTTGTGGTGTTGCAGGCCTTAGTGTTCCAAGTAGTGTACTTGCAAATACTGAGAATAAATGGCGTTGGGATAAGGCTGTTTGTAGATTTTGTGGTACAGGCTGTGGAATTTTAGTTGCAAGTTTAGATGGTAAAATTGTCGCTGTAAAAGGAGACCCAGCAGCTCCGGTAAATCGTGGATTAAATTGTATTAAAGGTTATTTTAATGCAAAAATTATGTATGGAGAAGATCGCTTAGTAACACCTTTACTTCGTGTAAATGCAAAAGGTGAGTTTGATAAAAAAGGAAAATTTCAACAAGTTTCTTGGCAAAGAGCTTTTGATGAAATGGAAAAACAATTCAAAAAAGCCTACAAAGAAAAAGGTGTTGAGGGGATTGGAATTTTTGCAAGTGGTCAATATACTATACAAGAAGGATATGCTGCTGCAAAATTAGTAAAAGCTGGCTTTAGATCCAACAATATAGACCCAAATGCACGTCATTGTATGGCTAGTGCTGTTGTTGGTTTTATGCAAACTTTTGGGGTTGATGAGCCTTCTGGTTGTTATGATGATATAGAGCTTACTGATACTATTATTACTTGGGGTGCAAATATGGCAGAAATGCATCCGATTTTATGGTCAAGGGTAAGTGATAGAAAATTAAGTAATTTAGATAAAGTTAAAATCGTAAATTTATCTACTTTTTCTAATAGAACTTCTCATATAGCAGATACTGAAATCATTTTCAAACCAAATACTGATTTAGCTATTTGGAATTATATCGCTAGAGAGATTGTTTATAATCATCCTGAAGCTATGGATAAAGAATTTATTGAAAAACATTGTATTTTTACAACAGGTTATGCTGATATTGGTTATGGAATGAGAAATAATCCAAATCATCCTAAATTTAAAGCAAGTGAAAAAGATACCGTAGCAAAACAAAATGCTATTATTGTAGATGAAGAAGAAGCAGTATCTTTGGCTTATTTGGGTGTAAAAGCAGGCGATAAATTTGAAATGAAACACCAAAATGCTCCTGATGCGCATTGGGAAATTTCATTTGAAGATTTCAAAAAAGCTTTAGAGCCTTATACACTTGATTATGTTGCTAAAGTTGCTAAGGGTAATGAAGATGAAAGCATAGAAGAATTTAAGAAAAAACTTCAAGAATTAGCAAATTTATATATAGAAAAAAATAGAAAAGTTGTAAGCTTTTGGACTATGGGCTTTAATCAACACACAAGAGGTACTTGGGTAAATGAGCAAGCTTATATGGTGCATTTTTTACTTGGTAAACAAGCTAAGCCAGGAAGTGGTGCGTTTTCATTAACAGGACAACCAAGTGCTTGTGGAACTGCAAGAGAAGTAGGGACTTTTTCGCATCGTTTACCTGCTGATATGGTGGTTGCAAATCCTAAACACAGAGAAATTAGTGAAAAAATTTGGAAAATTCCTGCAAAAACAATCAATCCTAAACCAGGTGCTCCATACTTAAAAATTATGAGAGATTTAGAAGATGGAAATATCAAATTTGCTTGGGTGCAAGTAAATAATCCTTGGCAAAATACAGCTAATGCAAATCACTGGATAGCAGCGGCTAGAGAAATGGATAATTTTATCGTTGTGAGTGATTGTTACCCAGGAATTAGTGCTAAGGTGGCAGATTTAATTTTACCAAGTGCTATGATTTATGAAAAATGGGGTGCTTATGGTAATGCTGAAAGAAGAACTCAACACTGGAAGCAACAAGTGCTGCCTGTAGGTGAAGCTATGAGTGATACTTGGCAAATCATGGAATTTGCAAAACGCTTTAAATTAAAAGAAGTTTGGGGCGAAACTAAGGTAAATGATAAGCTTACTCTACCAAGTGTTTTAGAAGAAGCTAAAGCTATGGGTTATAGCGAAGATGATACTTTATATGATGTATTATTTGCTAATAAAGAAGCAAAATCTTTTAAAGCTAAAGATAATATTGCAAAAGGATTTGATAATTCTGAAGTATTTGGTGATGAGAGAAAAGTTATAGGTAGTGACGGTAAAGAATTTGAAGGTTATGGATTTTTTGTACAAAAATATCTATGGGAAGAATACCGCAAATTTGGCTTAGGTCATGGACATGATTTAGCTGATTTTGATACTTATCATAAAGTAAGAGGTTTAAGGTGGCCTGTAGTAAATGGCAAGGAAACCCAGTGGAGATTTAATACTAAATTTGACTATTATGCTAAAAAAGCCGCTCCAAATTCAGACTTTGCGTTTTATGGTGATTTTGCTAAAGAATTACCAAAAGGAGATTTACTAGCTCCACAAACTAAAGAAAAATATAGCTTGAAAAACAAAGTGAAAATTTTCTTTAGACCATTTATGAAAGCACCTGAAAGACCAAACAAAGAATATCCATTCTGGTTATGTACTGGTAGGGTTTTAGAGCATTGGCATAGTGGAACTATGACCATGAGGGTTCCTGAGCTTTTCCGTGCAGTACCTGAAGCACTTTGTTATATGAATGAAGATGATGCTAAGGCTATGAAAATTAATCAAGGTGATATCGTATGGGTAGAATCACGTCGTGGTAAAGTAAAAGCTAGAGTAGATTTTCGTGGTAGAAATAAACCTTCTAAAGGCCTTGTGTATGTGCCTTGGTTTGATGAGAATGTATATATAAACAAAGTTACACTAGATGCAACTTGTCCATTGTCTAATCAAACAGATTTCAAAAAATGTGCCGTAAAAATTACTAAAGCATAAAAATGAAAAATAGAAGAGAATTTTTAGCCTTTGCTTTTAAGCTTTTATGTATAGGAAGCGGAAGTGCATTTTTGGCAAGTTTAGCATTTAGCTCAAATCAGGAGTATTTTTTAAGACCTCCTGGGGCAGATGATGAAAAAGAATTTTTATCAAAATGTATACGATGTGGACTTTGTGTAAAAGCCTGTCCTTATGATGTTTTAAAGTTAGCAAATTTAGAAAATAGTGCTAAAAATGGTACACCTTTTTTTGTAGCAAGAGAAAATCCTTGCAGGTTATGTGAGGATATACCTTGTATAAGAGATTGTCCTACAAATGCTCTAGATCATAAATATCTAGAGCAAAAAGATGGAATTTATAAAACAAAAATGGGTATAGCTATAATTGATAGTGCAAGTTGTGTTGCTTATTGGGGAATTCAATGTGATGCATGTTATAGAGCTTGTCCTCTAATAGATAAAGCATTAAAACTTGAAACAAAACGCAATGAAAGAACAGCAAAGCATGCATTTTTACTACCTGTGGTAGATCATGAAGTGTGTGTTGGATGTGGGATTTGTGAAAAAGCTTGTATAACACAAAAAGCAGCCATTAAAGTTTTACCTAGAGAATTTGTTTTAGGAAAAGCTGGGGATAATTACATCAAAGGTTGGGATGAAAAAGATGAAAAACGTTTACAAGATGTAAACACAGATAAAAAATTCAATAAAAATAAGGCTAAAGATTATCTTAACGATGGAGAATTGCTATGAAGTATCTTATTTTAAGAAGAGTAGTGCAATTGTCTATTTTGACTTTTTTTTCTTTTGGTGTATTTAATTTTATATTAAAAGGAAATTTAAGCTCTTCGGTTTTATTTTCTTCGGTGCCACTAAGTGATCCTTTTGCATTTATTCAACTTGCTTTGGCAAGTTTGCAAGTAGATTTGATGGCTTTAAGTGGTGCTTTGATAGTATTTTTGTTTTATGCTATTTTTGCTGGAAGAGCATTTTGTGCTTGGGTTTGTCCTGTCAATATCATTACTGATTTTGCTTATTTTATTAGAAATAAATTAGGTTTTAATCAAGCAAGAGTTTTTAATGTAAATAAAAATTTGCGTTATTATGTTTTAGCTTTTGTTTTGATTTTTTCTTTTCTTTTTTCTTTTCCTGTTTTTGAGGAATTTTCTTATATAGGAATAATCCAAAGAGGGATTATTTTCGGTGGTGTTTCTTGGCTTTTTATGGCTTTGATTATTTTTTGTATAGATACATTTTTTAGTCCAAGATTTACTTGTTCGCATTTTTGTCCTTTAGGGGCTTTTTGGGCTTTAAGTTCGCATTTTTCATTGTTAAAAGTAAGATATAGCTTACAAAAATGCACTAAGTGTTATAAATGTCTTGGAGTGTGCCCTGAAAAACAAGTGCTTTGGATGATAGGTAAAGAAGATCAAGATGTAAAATCAGGTGAATGTATAAGATGTGGAAAATGTATTGATATTTGCGGTGATGATGCTTTAGGTTTTAGTATAATAAATTTAAGGAGAGAAAATGAAAAATAAAATCTTTTTATCCTTAGCAGCAGCTGTTTTAATAAGTGCTTGTGGGCTTGCTGTTAAAAGTGTTGATTCAAAAGATATAGGTTTAAGAAAAACAAGTTTAGAAAGTGAAAATGTAGAATTATTGGATGCAAAATATTCTCAAGTAGTGGCTGGTGAGTCTGTTTTGATTGAAAGATCGTTTGAAAATGCTCCGCCATTAATCCCGCACACTTTAGAGGATATGCTTCCAATTACTAAGGATAATAATATTTGCTTAAGTTGTCATGATAAGACTATTGCTAAAGATGTTGGAGCTACACCACTTCCAAGTAGTCATTATTTTGATTTAAGAAAAAACAAATCTACTAAAGATATGATAAGCGATGCAAGATTTAATTGTACACAATGTCATGTGCCACAAAGTGATGCTAAACCTTTGGTAGGAAATAGCTTTGAAGCAAAATTTAAAAGCGAAGAATCAAAGAAAAAATCTAATCTTTTAGATGTTTTAAATGAAGGTGTAAAATAAAATTATGAAAAAAATGTTTTTAATCTTACTAATGAGTATTTATGCATTGAGTTATGAGCTTAAGCTTGATTCAAATTTAAACGCTTTAAAGCTTGCTGATAATAGTTTACTTATAGGACTTGATAATGGAGAGATAAAACAATATTTCCTTAAAGATAAAAAAATGCAAAAAATCACTCAGCTAAATAAGATTAAAAATTTTTACGAAGAAAATCTTAGCCCCAGAATTTATAGTATCGATTACTTAAATGGGGCTATTTTGATTTTAAGTGAAGGTGATTTTGGAAGTAAAAAATTATATGTTTATAAAAATAAACAACTTTTAAGCTATGATTTAGCTAATGATGGAGCAAAAAAAGCTTTGTTTTTAGATGATAATACTATTTTATTAGCCTTGCTAGGTTCTAATATAGAGCTTTTTGATCTAAAAACAAAAAGCGTTGTAAAAAATTTTACTTTTTCTAGTTCAAGCTTAAGTGATGTGGTTTTAAATGAAACTAAAACTCAATTAGTGGCAGGTTTTGAAAGTGGTGAGCTAATGCTTTTTGATGTGAAGAAATGGCAAAAAATGAAAAGTTATAAGAATATTCACAAGGATAATATTTATCAACTTGATTTTAAAAACACAATTATTGCAAGCTGTAGTACTGATAGAAAATTAGGCATAGTGAAAAATGATCAAGAAAAAAATATAGAAAGAGATTTTTTGATTTATACTTGTGCTTTAAATAAAGATGGCTCAATAGCAGTTTTTGGAGATAATGAAAAAAATATTATAGAACTTGTAAATACTAAAAACCTAAAAACAATAAAAAGATTCCAAAATAAAGATTTTTTGCTAGAATATCTTATATTTTTAAATGAGCATGAGCTTATTAGTGCAGGTTATGAAGATAAAATTATATTTTGGGGTATAGATGAATCTTTCTAGTGTGTTGATTTTAACTAAAGAAGAAAAAGTAGAAAAACTCAAAGAGCAAATTCAAAAAACACCTTGTTGTAGTGTGGAATTAGCTCAGGATGAAAAAATTATAGTAGTAATAGAAAGTGAAAATTTAGATGATGAGTTAAAAGCATATAAACAATTAGAACAGCTTGATGGGGTAGTGAGTATTAATATGGTTTTTTCTTATCAGGACTTAGACGAAGAAAGAGAAAAAATTTTAAAAGCAAATTTTGAGGCAAATGCTTTTGATGAGAATTTAAAAAAAGATAATATAGAATACTATGGCAATGTCTTTAGAAAGTATTGATTATGGTTTTTTTGATTCCTTTGATTTTTATCATTTCTTCTGTTTTTATTATTGATCATTTTTATTTTTCTAAGGAAAATGAAGTAGTAAAACAACAAAAGCAAATAGAACAAAAAAATATTAAGCAAGATAAACAAAAATACCTTGAAAATATATTAAATCAAAAATAATCATGTATACACAAATTTCATATAAAAAATTCTTTTGGATTAATATTTTAGTTGTAATTACCCTTGCTTTAAATTTAAGAGCACCTATAACCTCTATAGGTCCTATGATAGAATACATTCAAGAATATTATAAGATAAATTCAGCCCTAGCAGGAATGCTTACAGCTTTACCTTTGATAGCCTTTGGGCTTATATCTTTTTTTGTGGCGTATTTTTCGCAAATTAAAGCTTTGTTTTTTGCTTTGTGTTTAATTGTTTTTGGAGAGTTTATTAGAAGTTATGGGGGTAATATAGGTTTATTTTCTGGGGTTTTTCTAATTGGGGCAGGCATTGCAATAGCTAATGTTTTATTACCTTCTTTTGTAAAAGAAAAATTTGCAAAAAATGCTTATAAAATTATGGGCTTATATGGATCAATTATAGGTTTATCTTCAATTGCTGGAGTGGCCTTATCACTTCCTTTGCTTAAAATTTTTGAGGTGCCTCAAGCTATGTTTTTTTGGGTTGTTTTAGCTTTGATTGCTTTGATTTTTTATTTTCCGCATTTGAAAAACAAAAGATTATTGCGTCCTAAGAAGAAAAACATCAATAAAATAAATCTTTTTTTGAATTTAACAGCTTGGAAAGTTACTATTGTAATGGGACTGCAAAGTTTTTTATCTTATAGTCTTTTTGCTTGGCTTAGTGTGATGATAAGTGAAAAAGGTTTTGGAATTGATTTTGGTTCTAATGTTTTATTACTTTCTCAAATCATAGGTATGCCTGTGGCGTTTTTATTGCCTATTGTTTTAGGAAAACTAAGAGCTCATGCTAAGGGTTTTGTTATTATAACATTGGGTTTTTTATATGTTTTAAGTTTTATTTTGGTGTTTTTTTGTGATGTAAAATTAGTATTGTTATTAGCAGCTATTTTCTTAGGTTTTGCATCTAGTGGGGTTTTTACAATTTCATTATTGTTTATTGCTATAAAAAGTTCAACTTCTTTTATAGCAGCTAAACTTTCTGCCATGTCACAAGGCATAGGGTATTTAATAGCAGCTCAAGCACCTTGGATTATAGGTATGCTCCATGATAGTTTTGGAAATTTTACTTTAGGCTTTATCATGCTTATTACGGTAGCTATAATACTTAATATTTTTGTATTTTTAGCATATAAAGCTCCTGTGATTAAGTAAAAATTAAAATAAATTAAAGTCTTTTTTGTTAGAATTTTGACATTTTATTTTTTGTGAGTTGATAATGCGATATACAGTAACAGAAGCCTCTATTTATGAAGCACAAGGTTTAAAAGATGAAGCTTTGGAGATTTATAAAAATATATTAAAGCAAGATCCGCAAAATAAAAATGCTATTGATGCTATAAGGCGTTTAAGTGGTTTGCGCTCTAATCATGAAGATTTAAATTATGACATGCTTGATTTTTTTGTTAATATGAAAAGCGAAGAAGAAATTAATGAATTTAAAAGGTGGTTAATAAAACTATGAATATAGAAGATTTAGCAAAAATGGCCATAAGTGAAGTTAATTCAGAGTTAGATAATAAAAAAAGTAAAAATGATGAATTTGCTCCTATGGTAGAAGAAATTACCCAAGAAAAAAGTGTTAATACTCAAGAGAAAAAAATCAAAGAAGAAATTAGTAAGGTTGCACAAGAATTGATCCAAGAATTAGATGATTTAGAAGTAAAAGTTAAAGAAGATGATAAGCAAGCTATGGCTATTAAAGTTGAAGCTTTAGAGGAAAAAGAAGAAAGTATTATAAATAATGAAGAATTTTTCTTAAAAAATCTCAGAGAGCGTATTTTGGTTTTATTTGAAGGATTAAAAAATACTAAAGATGAGCATATAGAAAAAAGACTAGATATTACAATTACTTTTTTAGAGTTTTTACTTGCAAAGATTGAAGATAGACTTAAAAAATGATCAAGATTTTTTAAGAATTAAAAATATACTTAAACCTTACACGCAAAGAGCTTATTTAGTAGGTGGTTGTGTAAGGAATTCTTTTTTAGATTTATCTAGTGATGATTATGATATAGAAATTTATGATATTGAACCTAAGCTTTTTGATGAGCTTATGCAAAAACTTGGTGCAAATGGAGTAGGAAAAAGTTTTTTTGTATATAAATACAAAAAATTTGATTTAGCTCTAGCGCGTTATGAAAATAAAATTTCTACAGGCCATAGAGGTTTTGAAGTTAAAGTTTGCAATGATGAACAAGAAGGAGCTAAAAGAAGGGATTTTACCGTTAATGCATTGATGGTAAATATTTTTGATTTTAAGTTTTTAGATTTTTTTAATGGTTTGCAAGATTTGCAAGCAAAGGTTATAAGACATATTGATGATATAAGTTTTGTTGAAGATAGTTTAAGGGTACTTCGTGGAATTTCTTTTGCGTGCAGGTTTGATTTAACAATTGCAAAAAAAAGTTTAAAATTAATGCAAACTATGGATATAGGCGATTTATCTAAAGAGCGTATTAATAATGAACTTTATAAAATTTTTAAAACTTCAAGACTAAATAAAGCTTATGAGTATTTCAAAATTTTAAATTTAGAAGAAAAAATATTTTTTTATCAAAGCTGTAATGAAGAATTTGAAAAACTTTTAGAGCGTAGTCAAAAATTAATTTGCGATGAGGCTTTGTATTTATATTTGTATTTGAATTTTTTTTATATAAATAAAGAGGAATTTTTCAATAAAACAAAATTAAAAAAAGAACTATTAAAAAAATGTGAACAAGAATTTATTTTAGGTAAAATTGATGATTTTAATTTAGCTAAAATTGCTTTGAAAATGCCACTTTGTAAATGGCTTGGACTTTGGGATAATGAGCGTATAGCACAAGCAAAGAAATTAAATTTATATCATCATACTTTTAAAAGTAAAATTAGTGCAAATGATTTACTAAAGGAAGGATTTAGTGGGAAAGAGCTTGGGATTGAGCTTGAAAAAAGAAGATTACAAGAATTAAAAAACTATATAAAGGAGCAAAAATGAATGAATATATTTTAAAAATTTCAAGTAGTGATGAAAAAGGATTGATTTATAGAATTTCAGATGTTATTTTTAAATATAGAATCAATATTATAAAAAATGATGAATTTGTTGGAGAAAATCGTTTCTTCTTTAGGGCGCATTTAGAAGGTGATCTTGATATAAAAGCTTTTAAGGGAACGCTTGAAGCCATGCTTCCTGATAATGCACAAATTGAAATTACACCAAAGAGAAAAAAAGATATTATTGTTTTAGCTACTAAAGAAACTCATTGTTTGGGTGAATTACTTATCCGCCAATTTAGTGGGGAATTTAACGCAAATATTAAAGCAGTTATTGCAAATTATGAGGTATTAAAACCTTTAGTGGATAAATTTAACATACCTTTTCATGCTATTTTAGCGCAGGATTTAAGTAGGCAAGAGCATGAAGAAAAATTACTAGAGTGTTTAAAACAATATGAGTTTGATTATATTGTTTTAGCAAAATATATGAGAATATTATCTCCATCTTTTGTGGAGCATTTTGAAGGAAAGATTATTAATATCCACCATTCTTTTTTACCTGCATTTATAGGAGCTAATCCTTATAAGCAAGCTTATGAAAGAGGAGTGAAGATTATAGGCGCAACAGCACATTTTGTAAATAATAACTTAGATGAGGGACCAATTATTACTCAAGATGTTATACCAGTTACCCATGAATATTCTTGGCAGGCTATGCAACAAGCAGGACGTAATGTGGAAAAAAATGTTTTTTCTAAGGCTTTGGATTTGGTCTTTGATGATAGGATTTTTATACACGAAAATAAAACGATAGTGTTTTAAATTTTTGATGCCAAAAAGGCATCAAAAATTAGCAAGAATAGCAAGTTTTAAACTCATATGCAGTTGGTCTAGCTTCTACAGGCCATACTTGGGTTTCAAATTTCATATGTTGATAATCATCAATAAACACATCACTCATAACAGGTTTTAAGAAAGCATTTTTTCTAATGAGTGCTTCTAAAGATCCTCTTAAAGTGTGAGGTAATTGCTCTATACCTTTTTCTCTAATCTCATCTAGGGTTAGTGCAAATAAATTTTCATCCATAGGGCCAACCGGTATGGTTTTGTTTTTAATACCATCAAGTCCTGCCATAAGCAAGCTTGTAAAAGCTAGGTAAGGATTAGAAGTGCTATCAGGAAATCTTATTTCTACTCTTGCACTTTTTTCGTTAATACCATAAGGAACACGACAACTTGCAGAGCGATTTTGACAAGAATAAGTTAAAATGCAAGGTGCTTCAAAACCTGGAACTATTCTTTTATAGGAATTTGAGCTAGGATTGGTAAATGCGGCAACACTTCTTGCATTAGCTAAAATTCCACCAATGTAATTAATCGCACATTCGCTTAATTTTCCATAGCCTTCTTTATCATAGAATAAATTTACTCCATCTTTCCAAAGACTCATATGTACATGCATACCACTTCCATTATCTCCATAGAGTGGCTTTGGCATAAAGGTTGCTGTTTTTCCATTTAAATGTGCTACCATTTTTACTACATATTTGTAAATTTGTACATTATCAGCGGCTTCAACTAAATTTCCAAATTCTACACCAATCTCAGCTTGTCCTTGTGCTACTTCATGGTGATGTACGAAAGTTTTTAAACCCACTCTTTCTAAAACTTGCACCATTTCAGCTCTAATATCTACACTAGAATCAATAGGACTTACAGGAAAATATCCGCCTTTATTTCTTGGGCGATGTCCGCTATTGTAACTATCTGTGAAATCTTTATTATCATTCCATTCACCTTCTTCAGTATCTACTTCATATTTTGCACAATGAGAAGAATCAACTATTTTTACATTATCAAAAATAAAAAATTCATTTTCAGGACCAAAATAAGCTGTATCGGCGATATTGCTTGTACTTAAGTGTTGCATTGCTTTTTTGGCAATACTTCTTGGACATTTTTCATACATTTGATCTTTATAAATATCATATACATCACAAATTACTATGATAGTAGGATCTGCTGTAAATGGATCTAAAAATGCACTTTCTACATCAGGTTTTAAAATCATATCTGATTTTTCTATAGGTTGCCAACCGTGTAAAGAGCTTGCATCAAAAGGAATTCCATTTTCAAAAGTTTTATCATCAATTGCTTTTATATTGTAAGTAATATGGTGCCAAGTACCTATCATATCAGTAAATCTAAAATCAACAAATAAAACCTCATGTTCTTGACAATAACTAAAAAACTCACCAATGTTATTTACAAACTTACCCATTTTCTCTCCTTTTTAATTAGGTATTAATTTATTTTTTAAGATTGTAGTATATTTTTATTAAATTAAGTTTAAATTAATATTTTTTTTATGGTCAAATACAAAAAAATATTAATTTATATAATTAATTAACAAAATTAATATTGGTTTATATTTTTTTATAATATAATTTCACATTAGTTTTTTATATTAAAAAGGTGTAAAAATGACTCAAGAAGAATTAGATGCTTTAATGAATAGCACTGAAGATTTAGATCTTGATTCTGTAGAAGAAACAGAAACAAAGCCTGAAACAGAGTATGAAGATGAGGAAAAAAATAAACAAATTGTTGATGCAATGATTAATGGTGATTATAAAGCAAGAGCAGATATGGCATGGCCACCACCACCACCTAGCAAAGAGCATAAAGTTGTGCATCAGCTTGATGATGTTACAAGAGATAGTGAAATCAAAGCTACTGAAATGATGGAAAAGTTAGAAATTATTAATGATTTCTTTGCAAATTCAGAAAATGAGCTTTGTGTAATTAGCGATGCTTTGAATAAAAATATAGAAATTTTTGAAAAACTAAATGCAAAATTTCCTAATGTTGTAAGCTTTAAAGAAGCCATAGAAACTAACAATAATGCTAAAAATATTATAGATGAAATCACGGGTTGTTTACAAACTGGACAAGATGAAGTTATGATGGCAATGGATGCTATGCAATACCAAGATATTCACCGTCAAAAAATCGAACGTGTTATTAATGTTATGAGAGCTTTAAGTAGATATATGAGTAGTTTATTTGAAGGTAAAATTGATGATGAAAAACGCGTAGGATCGGCTGTGCATATTGAAGGTGATACAACTACAGATGTTGTAAGCAATGATGATATTGAGGCATTAATCGCAAGTTTAGGCAAAAAATGATTATTCCTGAAATAGTAGCTCCTGCGGGAAATTTTACAAAATTAAAAATAGCGTTGGCTTATGGAGCTGATGCTGTTTATGCAGGAGTGAGTAATTTTTCATTAAGAGCAAGAACTGCTAGGGATTTCAATTATGAAACTTTTAAAGAGGCTATTGATTATACTCATACAAGAGGAAAAAAAATTTATGTAACCATTAATGGTTTTCATTTTAGTTCACAAATTGAGGGTTTAAAAAGGCATATTTTAAAATTAAAAGAAATGAAACCTGATGCTTTTATAGTAGCTTCTGTAGGTGCTATGCGTTTAGTTAAAGAACTTGCACCTGAAATCAATCTTCATGTATCCACTCAAGCTAATATTTTAAACTATTTAGACGCTCAAGTCTATAAAGACATGGGAGCTAAGCGTGTTGTTATAGCAAGAGAGCTTGGCTTAAAAGATGCAAAAGATTTGAAAAATAATTGTGATATCGAGCTTGAAAGTTTTGTGCATGGCTCTATGTGCTTTGCATATTCTGGTAGATGTTTAATAAGCTCAGTACAAAGTGGACGCATGAGCAATCGTGGTTCTTGCGCAAATGATTGTAGATTTAATTATGAGCTTTATGCGAAAAATCCAGAGACAAATACACTTTTTAGATTAGAAGAAGATGAAAATGGCACACATGTATTTAATTCTAAAGATTTAAATTTAAGCTCATATATTCAAAAGATTATGCAAGAAAATTGTATTCATGCTTTTAAAATAGAAGGAAGAACAAAAAGTGAGTATTATGTAGCTTTAACTACAAGAACATATAAAATGGCAGTGCAAGATGTATTGGAAGACACTTTTGATGCTGCTAAATATGAAAAAGAAATCCATACTTTAAAACACAGAGGTTTTACGGATGGATATTTAGTCTCAAGAGCTTATGAAAAAACCGATTCTATTAATCACAATACAAGCATAGAAGAAGGAACTCATCAAGTGCATGCTATTAGTGAAGATGGCGAGTTTTTTAAATGTAAAGGCAAGATAGAATTAAACAAAGAATATGAAATTTTAGCTCCGGTTAATTCCAATATAGAATTAGGAGAAAATAAACTAGGTTTAATCTATGAAAATGATGGTAAGAAATTTATAGTTTTTAAGCAATTATTGGCCAAAAATAATAAAGAATTTAGTGAAATTCATAGTGGTAATGAAAATGAAATTACTTTACCGTTTAAGCTTCCAGAATTTAGCTTTTTAAGAAGGAGTGTTGAATGAAATTTGTTTCTATATTGATGGGAAGTAAGAGTGATTATGATGTAGTGAAAGAAGCTTTGGGAATTTTGGAAAAATTTGATGTTAAATATGAAATTTTAATCACTTCAGCACACAGAAGTCCTCAAAGAACCCAAGAATACATCAAAAATGCCGAAGAAAAAGGTGCAAAAGTATTTATTGCAGCAGCAGGTATGGCAGCACATTTAGCAGGAGCTGTTGCAGCACATACAACAAAACCTGTTTTAGGTATACCTATGCCAGGAAGTAATTTAGCAAGTATGGACTCTTTATTTTCTACTGTGCAAATGCCAAGTGGAATTCCTGTAGCAACTGTAGCTATAGGTAAAGCAGGGGCTATTAATGCAGCTTATTTAGCTGTACAAATTTTAGCTATAGAGGATGAATCTTTAGCACAAAAATTATTAGAAGATAGAAAAAAACAACAAGAAAAATTAATTCAAGATTCTAGTACAATTGAAGTTTTTCTTTAAGGAGTATTTATGCAAACTTACTTGAAGTTAAAAGAATTTTGTCAATTAGTGCATTTATCTGAAGATGTTGTAAAAGGAATGATGGCAAATGGTGCTTTAAATTTCAAAGAAGAAGAGGGTGAAATTTATATTGAAGCTAATCAAGGAACATTTAGTGTGGTTCCAACAAGCTCAAAGCAACCTGCTATGGTAAATTCTATGACTTTAGCAGGAGAAAGTTTTGTAGAAAAAACCATAGGAACTATTTTAAACTTACACGAAAAAGTTCTTGATGCTAAAGATGAGACCTTAGAAGCTTTAAAGGGTGAGAATAAATTTTTAAAAGATGCTCTTTATTCTATGCAAGAACTTTATGATGAAGATAGAAAAACCATAGAAAATCTTAACGAGCAACTCAAATACGCGCGCAATGAAGTGGAATTTCTAAAAAGAAAATACAAAATGATGTGGAATAAAACAGTAGAGTTATATGCAAATTCACCTGAAAAGCCAGAAGAAATAAAGGAAGAAAAATGACTTTTTCTCAAATGATATTAAACTTACAAGAATTTTGGCAAAAACAAGGTTGTGCCATTATGCAACCTTATGATTTTCCAGCAGGTGCAGGGACTTTTCATCCTGCAACTTTTTTAAGAAGTTTGGGTAAAAAACCTTGGGCAGCTGCTTATGTAGCACCAAGTAGAAGACCAACTGATGGAAGATATGGTGAAAATCCTAATAGACTAGGTGCTTATTATCAATTTCAAGTTTTGATTAAACCAAGCCCTGATAACATCCAAGAATTATATTTAAAAAGTTTAGAAAATTTAGGTTTTGATTTAAAATCACATGATATTCGTTTTGTTGAGGATAACTGGGAGAGTCCAAGTTTAGGTGCTTGGGGTCTGGGTTGGGAAGTTTGGCTTGATGGCATGGAAGTAACACAATTTACTTATTTTCAACAAGTTGGCGGTATAAGCGTAGATTTAGTAAGTGCTGAAATCACCTATGGCTTAGAAAGACTCGCAATGTATTTGCAAGATGTAGATAATGTATATGACATAGTTTGGAATGAATTTAACGGTGAAAAAATTACCTATAAAGATGTTCATAAGCAAGGTGAGTTTGAATTTAGTAAATATAATTTTGAAGTAAGTGATGTTAAAACTTTAAATGTGCAATTTGAAAATGCCTATAATGAGTGTAAGAATGCATTAGAAGCAAAGCTTGCTTTACCTGCATATGATTATTGTATGTTAGCAGCGCACACTTTTAATTTGCTTGATGCAAGAGGAGCTATTTCAGTAACTCAAAGACAAGACTTTATGCTTAAAATTAGAGAATTATCTAAAAATTGTGCCTTGGTGTATAAAGAAAGTTTAGATGAAAATTAAAGAAATTTATGATTATTTGGATACTATTAGCCCATTTAGTATGCAAAGTTCATGGGATAATAGTGGCCTATTACTTGGAACTTTAGATCAAGAAATAAATCAAATTTATCTTGCTCTTGATGTGGATATGCATTTAATTGAAAATGCACGTGAAAATTCACTTTTTATAGTTCATCATCCTTTGATTTTTAAAGGTTTAAAAAACTTAAGCGGGGTGTTTTATCCGCAAAATATTCTTACTAAAATGATACAAAAAAACATAGCTTTAATTGCTATGCATACGAATTTTGACTTAAGTCATTTAAATGCTTATTTTACTCGTGAAATTTTAGGTTTTAAGATTAAAGAACAAAACGAGTTTTTAATTTATTGTGATGTTGATTTTAAATTTAGCGATTTAATTAATCATGTAAAAAAAAGTTTAAAGCTTGATTACATAAGAGTTGTAAATGCAGGTAATAAGAAAATTAAAACTTTAGCAATATGCACAGGTAGTGGAGGAGATTTAATTTCTAGTGTTAAGGCAGATTGCTTTTTAAGCGGAGATTTTAAATATCATCAAGCTTTGGAAAGTTATCATAATAAACTTAGTTTGATTGATATAGGACACTATGAAAGCGAATCTTGTTTTGGTAAAATTTTAGCAAAAGATTTGCAAAAATTTCATTTAGAAGTTATAATATCAGTTTCAAAAAATCCATTTCAATATTTTTAAGGAAAATTTCAATGAGTAAATATTTAGAACAACTTATAGCTTTATCGCAAATTGATAAAGAACTTGATGGTTTTGCAAATAAAGTAGAAGATGCTACAAAAGATTTAAAAGAAAAACGCAATTTACTTGATAAAACAGAAGAAGAAATTGCAGGTTTTGAGAAAGATATTAAAGATATAGAAAATCAAAAAATTCAAAACAACAATCATATTGCAGAATTTGGTGTAAAAATAAAAGAAATAGCCAAAAAAAGTGCAGCGGTAAAAACTGAAAAAGAAGCAAATGCTTTAAAAATTGAAGAGGATATAGCTAAAGAACAACTTGATGCAGCAAATGAAGAAATTGAAAGATTGGATAAAATTTTAGAAAATAAAGAAAAGTTTATACAAGAATTGCAAGCTAAAAGAAGCGAACTTGAAAATGAAGTGGATCAAATCGATGCTCAAACTAAAACTGTTTTAGTGGATATTGAAAAAGAAAGATTGCAAATTTATGATAAAAAGGTAAAATTAGTAGGTGAAATAAATCAAAAAGTTTTAACTTTTTATGAAAAAATTAGAAAATGGGCAGGAAATACTGCAGTAGTTCCTGTAAAAAAACATGCTTGTTATGGCTGTTTTATGAGAATTTATGATAAAACTTATTTGGCTGTTTTAAAAGGTGATGAAATCATAACTTGCCCACATTGTGGAAGAATTTTATACAAAGAAAAAGAAGAAAATCAAAATTGATTTTTTTTTATTATATTTTTGCTGTGATTATATATATAATTGCAGCTCCTTTTTTATTGATTTTAAGTTTTTGCAAGGAAAAGTATAAAATATCATTAAAATCAAGATTCTTTCTTTACAAAAATTTAAGGCAAAAACAAGGTGATGTGTATTTTCATGCTTGTTCTTTTGGTGAAATTAAAAGCCTTATTCCTTTAATAAAACTTTTTCCAGCTTGTAAAATTTCAACCATAACTCAAACTGGTTTTAGTGAAGCTTTAAAATATTCTAAAAAAGTAAATTTTTTCCCTTTTGAGATTTTTGTACCTTTTTGGATGAGACCTTGTAAAGTTTTGGTTATTTTTGAAGCAGAGCTTTGGCTTATGCTTGTGTTTATGGCTAAATTTTATAATGCAAAAGTTGTTTTATTAAATGCTAGAATTAGCGATAGATCTTTAAAAAACTATAAGCGTTTTAGCTTTTTTTATCGTTTGATTTTTAAATATATTGATGTTGTGTTTGCACAAAGTCAAAAAGACAAAGAAAGATTAGAATGCTTGGGTGCTAAAAATGTTATAGCATATAAAAATATCAAAGCTAATATAAAACAAGAACAAGTGAAAAACTATTCCAAGCCCAAAGCTAGGATTATTATATTTGCTAGTACACATGAAAATGAAGAACGATTATTACTTAATGAAATTAATTTAGAAGAAAACGATAAATTGATTATTGCTCCAAGACATCCAGAGCGTTTTGGTGAAGTTGAGAAAATTTTAAAAGATTTTTGTCAAAAAAACCACTATAATATGCAAAAATTTTCAGACTTTACTTTAAGCGAAAATAATTTTGCAAATTTTTTTAATACCAAATGTTTATTGCTAGATACTTTAGGTGAGCTAGAAAGTTTTTATAAGATTAGTGATGTGGTTTTTTTATGCGGCTCTTTTGTAGATAATATAGGTGGGCATAATCCTATAGAGGCAGCTAGATGGAATAATGTTATTATCTCAGGGAAATATTTTTTTAATCAAGAAAGTTTATATCAAGAAGTTGATGATTTGTATATTTGTGAGAGTGCAAAAGATATAAATGTTTTTTTAAAGCAAAAATTATCACAAGCACAACTTAAAGAACAAAGTGATTTAAGTGAAGTTATATTAAGTATAAAAGAAGGTTTAGATGCAAGAAAAAGCTTATAAATTGCTTGCAATGCAAGAAAAAATTTCTAATAATGCAGCAAAAGATTTGATTGACAAAGGCTGTGTTTTTGCTATGGGCAAAAAGGTTGTTATAGCTAGAGCTTTGATGAGTTCTAAAACAAGATTTGTTGTGCAAAAAATAAAAAAAGCAAAAATACTTTTTGAAGATGATAAAATCATAGCTTTAAATAAGCCTTATGGAGAGATTAGCGAGAATTTAGAAAGTGTTTATAATGCTAAATTAATCAATAGACTTGATAAGGAAACAAGTGGAGTTTTACTTTTAAGCAAAGATGAGGAATTTAGACTAAAATGTATTCAAGAATATAAAAAGCAAAATGTTTATAAAAGTTATTTGGCTATTGTTGATGGGGTGATTGCTGAAGAGCTTGAAATTTGTGAAAAAATAACTACTATAAAAAATAAATCTGGAGCCTTTAGCAAAATCGATAAATTTGGCTTAGAAGCTCATACTCAAGTTATACCTTTAATGGTAAATGCTAAAAAAACCTTAATAAAAGCGATCATTAAAACAGGTAGAACACATCAAATCAGAGTGCATTTAAACCACATAAAACATGGTATTATAGGTGATGAAAAATATGCAAAAATTAGTTCATCAAGAATGTATTTGCACTCTTATGAAACGCATATTTTTGATTATCAATTTAAAGCCTTACTTGATGAGAGCTTCAATGCTTATGGTTTTGAAATAAAAAATTTAAATTTTTAAAGGCGTTTAAAGCTAAAAGGGTTTATAATTTAGCTTTTTAAAATTTTAATAAAGGGAAAATAAAGTGTTTGAAATAGTTAGTGAGTCGTTTAAATCCGCAGTTAATAAACTTCGTTTTGTTGATGATGAAAAAGCTTTAAAAAACGCTCTTGACACTTTAAAAAAAGCCCTTTTAAAAGCAGATGTACATCATAAAGTTACTAAAGAATTGCTTACTTTAGTAGAAAATGATGTAAAAACTAATGGTATAGGTCAAAAACAATTTTTAGATTCAATTAAGAAAAATTTAGAAGAAATTCTTAGTGTTAAAGGTAAAAATCAAGGTTTTGTATTTGCTAGTAAGCCACCTACGGTTGTTTTGATGTGTGGTTTACAAGGCGGTGGTAAAACTACTACTACGGTAAAAATTGCTAATTACTTAAAACTAAGAAATAAAAAAGTGCTAATTGCTGCATGTGACTTGCAAAGATTAGCTGCGGTAGAGCAGTTAAGACAACTCACTCAAGCTAATGAGCTTGATTTGTTTTTTATAGAAAATGAAAGCAATCCTTTAAATGTAGCTAAACAAGCTTTAGAAAAAGCAAAAAATTCTATGTATGATGTTTTGCTTGTAGATACTGCCGGCCGTTTAGCGATCGATACAGCTTTGATGAATGAGCTTAAAGAAGTAAAAACTATTTTAAATCCTGATGAAGTGTTTTATGTAGCTGATGCTATGAGTGGTCAAGATGGTGTTAAAACAGCGAGTAGCTTTAATGAAGCTTTAGAAATTACAGGGGTTATTTTAAGTAAATTTGATGCAGATACTAAAGGCGGTGTTGCACTAGGTATAGCAAAACAAATTGGTGTGCCTTTAAGATTTATTGGTGTTGGCGAGAAAGTAGCTGATTTAGAAGTGTTTATCCCTGATAGAATTGTTAATCGTATCATGGGCGAGGGTGATTTAGCGACTTTGGCTGAAAAAACTGCCGCTATTATTGATGAAAAAGAAGCAAAAAAACTTAATAAGAAAATTAAAAAAGGTGAATTTAATTTTAATGATTTTTTAAATCAAATGGAAAGTGTTAAAAAACTTGGTAGTATGAAATCAATCATTGGTATGATACCTGGTTTATCATCTATGGCAGCAAATATTAAAGATATTGATTTGGATAATTCTAAAGAAATTATTCATATTAAGGCAATGATTTCATCAATGACACCAAAAGAAAGAGAAAATCCTGATTTGTTAAACAACGCAAGAAAGCGTCGTATTGCAGAGGGTGCTGGTTTGTCTCAAATGGAAGTAAATCGCTTTTTAAAACAATTTAGCAATGCAGCTAAGTTGGCAAAGAAATTTTCAAACAAAAAAGGAATGGAAAACTTTATGAATATGTTGCAGCAAGCTAAAAGACCACAATAATTAAAGCTTTTTTATGGATATATGAGTTAAAATATCTATAACAAAATTTTAATTTTTTTAGGAGTATTAAAATGACAGTAATCAGACTTACAAAAATGGGACGTAAAAAAAGACCATTTTATCGTATAGTTGTAACTGATAGTAGAAAAAGACGTGATGGTAGCTGGATAGAAAGCATTGGATATTACAATCCTATGGTTGAACCTGAAGTGGTAAAATTTGATGCTGAGCGTTTAGCTTATTGGAAAAGCGTAGGTGCTAAATTAAGCGATAGAGTAGCAGCTATTACAAGCAAATAAAAATGGTTGAAAATTTTTTAAGAGAATATGCAAAATTAATTGTTGATTTTCCTGAAAAAGTTGATATACAAAGACAAAATTTAGAAAATAATTTTGCTGAAATTATCATTTATGTCGATCCATCTGATACTGGTAAGTTGATCGGAAAAAATGGAAAATTAATCAACGCAATAAAAACAGTCATTATGGCTTATAAAGTTAAAGATGCAACTTCATATCGTATAACGGTAAAAGCCATTGAAGAATGATTTGATCCAAGTTGCTAAACTTGGGAAAAGTGTTGGTTTGAAAGGTTATGTAAGATTACATAATCTTAGTGATTTTTATGAGCAGTTTAAAATAGGTGCTAAATTTTTTGATATTAATCAAAAAATTTACACCATAAAGGCTTTTGATAAAACTAGATCTTTAGTTTTATTTGAAGGTTTTGAGAGTGTTGAAGCTGCCAAAACCTTAACTAATATTACTCTTTTTCAAACTATTGAAGCTACAAAAGAAACTTGTAAATTAAAAAAAGATGAGTATTTTTATTTTGATATAATTGGATGTGATATTATTGAAAATGAGCAAAAATTAGGTGTAGTTGAAGACATTTTAGAAAATGGAGCAGGATTTTTATTTTGTATAAAATGTGATGAAAAACTACAAACAAAGGTTAAAAACTTTTATATTCCTTATGTTGATAAATATATTCAAAAAGTTGATGTAGAAAATAAAAAAATATTCACACAATCTGCTTTAGATATTTTAGAAAATTCATGAAATATACTTTTGTAAGTTTATTCCCAGAGCTTATTGAGCCTTATTTTCAAACTTCTATTTTAGCAAGAGCAAAAGAAAAAGGGATATTAGAATTTGCTTTTGTTAATCCTAGAAATTTTACTGCAAATAAGCACTTTAAAGTAGATGATTATAAAATAGGAGGAGGTGCAGGGCTTTTATTACAAGCTCAGCCTTTGTATGATTGCTTAAGGCATATTAAAAAGCAAGATAAAAATGTTCATTTTGTTTTTCTTTTGCCTTGCGCTAAGACTTTTAAACAAGCTGATGCTAAAAGATTAAGTAAGAAAGATCATGTTTGCTTTGTAAGTAGTAGATATGAGGGTTTGGATGAGCGCATTGTGGAAGAATTTGCTAATGAGGTATTTTCTATAGGTGATTTTATACTTACAGGTGGAGAGTTAGCGTCTTTGGTGATGTGTGATGCTATTAGCAGAAATATTCAAGATGTTCTTGGAAATAGCGAAAGCTTAAGTGAAGAAAGTTTTGAAAATGACTTATTAGAAGCCCCATCGTTTTCTAAGCCTTTTATTTTTGAAAAGGAAAATAAAAAATTTTATGTGCCTTCAGAGTTTTTAAAGGGAAATCACGCTAAAATCACAGCTTTAAAAACTACTTTGGCGTCTTGCAAAACGAAATATTTTCGTCCTGATTTGTATCAAAAGCATGAACGCAAATTTTAAGGAATATCGTTATGAAAAATAAATACATTGAGCAATTTGAGCAAAAACAAATTGAAGGTAAAAATGTTCCAGAATTTCGTGCTGGAGATACTTTAAGACTTGCTATTCGCATTAAAGAAGGCGATAAAACAAGAATTCAAAATTTTGAAGGTATTTGTATAGCACGTAGAGGAAATGGTGTAGATGAAACTTTCATCGTACGTAAAATTGGTGCTAACAATGTAGGCGTTGAAAGAATTTTCCCTATTTATAGTGAAAGTTTAGAAAGTATTACAGTATTAAGAAGAGGTCGTGTACGCCGTGCTAGATTATTCTACCTAAGAGATAGAAGAGGTAAGGCTGCTCGTATTAAAGAACTTAAAAAATAAAAGTGAAATTTAGAACTCAAATATATGAAGTAATTTCCTGGGAACAAGAAATTCAAAATGGCATAAATATATCTAAGAAAATAGAAAATGCTTATGCTAAAGAAATCTGCATAACTATGTCAAAAGATAGCTTTATGAAAGATCATAAAGCACCTTTTGATATTACCATACAAGTGTTAAAAGGCTCCATTGATTTTGGAGTTTTAAACCAAAAAATTCTACTTAAAACACTGGATAGTGTAAGTTTAAAAGCTCATGAAATCCATAATCTTTTAGCGTTAGAAGATTCTATAGTGCGCTTAACTTTATATAAGCAAGATAGTCTTGAACGCATTAAAAGTGTTTTAAAATCTTAATTTAAGCCTCATTTTGTATAATTTTAGCTTACTAAAATTAGGAAGTTAAGCTATGAAATGGACTAAAGATTCTTGGAAAAATTATAAAATTCAGCAACAACCACAATATCCTGATGAAAATGAATTACAAGATGTTGTTAAAAAATTAGAAAAATTACCACCGCTTGTTTTTGCAGGTGAGGTGGATAAATTAAAAAAATCCCTTGCTAATGTTGTAAATTCACAAGCATTTTTACTCCAAGGAGGAGATTGTGCGGAGAGTTTTGTAAATTTTGGCGCTGATAATATAAGAGATATGTTCAAAGTTATGCTTCAAATGGCTATAGTGCTTACTTTTGCAGGATCTTGTCCCATCGTTAAAGTAGGGCGCGTTGCAGGACAATTTGCAAAGCCAAGAAGTAGTGATTTTGAAGAAATTGAAGGAGTAAAGCTTCCAAGTTATCGCGGGGATATTATTAATGGTTTTGAATTTAATGAAAAATCAAGAATAGCTGATCCTAAAAGAATGCTAGAAGCATATTATCAAAGTGCTACAACTTTAAATTTATTAAGAGCTTTTTCAAGAGGTGGTTTAGCGGATTTAAGAGTAGTGCATAAGTGGAATTTGGGTTTTTTAAAAAAGGCAGAACTTGGGAGAAAATATGATGAACTTAGCGAAAAAATCACTCAAGCTTTAGCTTTTATGCAAGCTTGTGGTATCACCGATACTCCAAATCTTTCTCAAACAGCCTTTTATACTTCTCATGAAGCCTTGCTTTTACCTTATGAAGAGGCTTTAACTAGGGTAGATAGTTTAAGCGGGGAAATTTATGATTGTTCAGCACATATGCTTTGGATAGGTGAGCGTACTAGAAAAGCAGATGAAGCACATGTGCATTTTTTAAGCGGTGTAAAAAATCCACTTGGTGTTAAACTTAGTGCTAATTATGATTTAGATGAAATTAAAAAGCTAGTAAGTATTTTAAATCCGCATAATGAAGCAGGAAGATTAAATTTCATCATTCGTATGGGATGTGATAAGATAGAAAATGCCTTGCCAAAATTATTTAAAGAGTTAAAACAAGAAGGATTTAATATACTTTATAGCATAGATCCTATGCATGCAAATACGGTTAAATCGGGTAATTTTAAAACAAGAGAATTTGATAAAATCATTCAAGAAGTGCGTGCGTTTTTTGAAATAGCTATGAGTGAGGGAGTATATCCTGGTGGGGTACATTTGGAAATGACAGGGCAAAATGTAACAGAATGTGTAGGAGGTTCTTTAAATATCACTCAAGAAGAACTTTCTAAACGTTATGAAACACAATGTGATCCAAGATTAAATGCCGATCAAGCTTTAGAATTAGCATTTATCATAGCAGACTTAGTTAAAAAGGCAAGAAAATGTTAAAATTTTATGGTATTAAAAATTGTAATAGTGTTAAAAAAGCTATGGATTATTTAAATTCTAAGCAAATTGAATTTGAATTTTTAGATATTAAAAAGCTAGATGAGGAAACTTTAGATTTTTGGCTTAGCAAAAGGAGTGTTTTAGAGCTTGTAAATACAGCGGGTATGAGTGCTAGAAAATTAGGCTTAAATAAAGAAAAACTTCAAAATTTAAACCAAGATGAAATTAAAGCAATGATTTTAGAAAGTCCAACACTCATAAAACGCCCATTAATTGTAAAAGATGATGAAGTTTTTATAGCTAAAGAATATGAGAGTTTTTAATTAAATTTTCTCTCTTTGGTAGATTTTTTTAATTTTCACATCTAAATTATGAGCAAATTTAAATAAAGCTGGCACTACTAAAAGTGTAAGCAAGGTTGAACTAATAAGACCAAATATAATAGCAATGGCCATAGGAGAATTTCCTTCAAAACCAGAACCCCTTGAAAGTGCTAGTGGAAGCATGGAAAAAATCATCGCAAAAGTTGTCATTAAAATGGCTCTTAAACGACTTTTTCCTGCATAAATTAGTGCTTTTTCTACTTCCATACCTTCATCGCATTTTTTATTAGCTACATCTACTAATAATATAGCATTTTTTCCTACCATTCCAAAAAGCAAAATAATAGCCACAAGCACAAATAAAGAAAAGTGATTTCCTGTGATAAAAATTCCAAAACAAGCTCCACCAAAAGCCAAAGGCATGCTTATCATGATGATTAAAGGAAGTATTAAACTTGAATACAAAGAAGCAAGGATTAAATAAATCAAAATCATTCCCAAAGATATAGAAAACAAAAATCCACTAATGGTATCATCTAAAAAGTCCAAAAAGCCAGAATAAGCAAAAGATAGGTTATTTTTTCCTAAAATATAAGCTAAATTGGACTCAAAAATTTTTCTTACTTCGCCTAAAGAAATGTTTTCTATGCTTGAAGTGAGTTTTATACTAGTAGTTTTATTGTGTCTGTTAATCAAAGAAAGATCTTTTTTATAAGAAAAGCTAGCAATACTAGCAAGTTTTATACTTTCATTGTTATGATTTTTAAGTTCTATTAGCTCTAAACTAGTTGGATTTTGCTTAAAAGCTTCATCAAAGCTAAGGATAATTTCATCTTTAAAATTTTTATAATCCATATTTCCAACACTTAAATTTCCAAAGGAATAAGCCAAGACATAAGCAAGTTCTTGAGGGTTAATACCAAGTTTGGCAGCTTTTTCTCTATTGATATTAATAGCAATTTCTTCTTTTAAATCCCCTTCATTATCATCTATAGCAACAAAGCCTTCGTGTTTTGAAAACACTTCTTTCATTCTATTAATAGCTTCTTTTATTAGCTTTAAATCATCACCTAAAATTTGAATTTGAACTGGATCTTCAATGCCTGCTCCTTCTATTTTAGGGAGTTCTAAAACTTTTATCTTTAAGCCTTCATAGGAGTTTAATTTTTCTTGAAAAAGGCTAATAAGCTTAGGTTGTCTGAATTTTCTTTCATTTAAAGGTTTTAATTTTACATAAATTTTTGCTTTTTTAATTTCTTTTGCGTCATTATATCCTATAAGTAAATATGCATAAGCAACACTTGGATCTTGCTTTATATTTTCATATACTTTTAAACTTTTTTCTTTCATAGCTTCTAAAGATAAGTCGTTTTTACTTTCTAATAAAACTTGTATTTCACTATCTTCTTCTATAGGTAGAAAATCCAAGCCTATTTTAGGAGCTAAAGAAAAACATAAAATAATTACAACAAGCGTTGATAAGATAAATTTAATTTTATTAGCTAAAACTTTATAAAGTAGCTTTTCATAAAATAAGTCAAGTTTTATAAATAAAAATTCACTTTTTTTATAAAATGTGCCTTCGCTAGTATTTAAAAATCTAGCACTTAAGGTAGGTATTAGAAATACACTTACAAGATAGCTTATAATCACACCAGAAGCAACGCTAGTAGCTAATACATTAAAAAATAAACCAGGAACTGAATTCATATAAGCAATAGGTATAAACACACACAATAAAACCGCACTAATGCTTAAAACGCTAAAGCCTATTTCTTTGATTCCTTCAAATGAAGCTTGTAAAGGAGGGAGTGTTTTTGCTTTTTTGGCTATACTTTCAATAATAACTATAGCATCATCTATAAAAATTCCTATACTTAAAGTAAGAGCTATGATGGTTAAGCGATTAATATCATAACCTAAAAGATTAATGAGAAAAAAACTAGAAATAATTGAAGTTGGTAAAACAATAAAAGCTAAAATAGTCGCACTGATATTTCTTAAAAATACATACACTATTAAAAGTGTCAAAATCACGCCAAAAACCATATCAAAAATAACTTGATTGATATGTTTTAAGATATTTTGGCTTTTATCATAAACTATTTTAATTTCTATCTCATTGCCTACTATTGTTTGTAATGTTTTTAAAGAATTTTTGATATTTTCTATAACTTTTAAGGAGTTATAACCAGAAATTTTATTAAGCTCAAGTAATACCCCATCTTTTGTATCAAGCATTGCAAACTGCTTTTGATCTTCTAAGCCATAGCTAATATTTGCTATGTCTTTTAAAAATATTCCACTAAAAATGCGTATATTTTCTAACTCTTTTAAATTTTGTGCTTCAAAATATCCTTTGATGGTGAAATTATCTTTTGAATTTTCAAACTCACCTAGATATTGTTTAAAATTATGACTTTGGATGATTTTAGCTACATCAAGTGCATTAATGTGATATTTTTGCAAGGCATTAGGCAGGAGTTTGATTTGAACTTGTGGTTTTAAAAAGGCTATATCATTGATCGTTCCAACTCCTGAAATTTTTTGTAAAAATGGTTTTATATCATTGTCAATCTTACGCATAAGTTTTAAATGATCTTTGGAGCTTAAAAATAATGATACAACAGATCCTGCATCAGGGGATATTTTTTCTAAGGTTGGCTTTGCTGGAAGATTAATAGTATTAAGTTTATCTCTAATATCATTTGCAGCTACTTCCAAGTTTTTGCCTAATTCAAATTCAACAACAGAAATAGAAAAATTATTATAACTTGTAGAATTGATATTTTTTATCCCTTGTACATCTGAAATTGCATTTTCTATTTCTTTGGTTATTTTAGATTCTATGTATTTTAAATCCCCATTAGCGGTGGTGGTAATTTTAATCAAAGGAATATCTACTTTTGGATAAAGATTAATGGGCATACTAAAAATAGAAAAAGTACCAAAAATCACCAAAGCGATAAAAAACATCAAAACAGCAATAGGATTATTAATAGCAAAACGATACAAGATTAATCCTTGGTGATGATTTTTCCTTCTCCAAAAGAACCTGGAGTAAAGTTTAAGGCCTCAACTTCTGCATAAATTTTTCGTGTTTTTATGTCTATACTTGGATAAATAAGTGTGATTTTACCTTGATATTCTTTTTCATTTGAGTCTATTTTATAAATAAAAATATCATCGATTTTTACCTTATCTTTAAATTTCTCATCAAAACTTAAAAGCAATTTTACTTTTGGATAAGAAAAAAAATCAAATAAAACATGAGAAATTCCCCTAGCTCCATCGCCTATGTCGATATATTTGTTAGAAATAATCCCATCATAAGGTGCTTTTAGAGTTTTTTTATCGATTAAGTCTTTATAGTGTTGTATATTTAAAAAGGCTTTTTGTTGCAAGCTTTGTGCTTTTTGAAACTCAAATAAAACATTTTCATAACTTTGCTTATCTATAACTTCTTGTACCTTTTTAAATTTTTCTAAAGAACTTTTAGCATGTTCTAGTGCAAGAGTGGCAAGTTTGTATTCATTTTGTGCTAATTTTAAGGCTATTTGCTCGCTAGAATCTTCAAGTTTAAGTAAGACTTGATCTTTTTTTACTTTATCATTAACATTCACATAAATTGCCTTAACTATACCAGCACTTTGCAAGGATAATTTTGATTGATTTTGTGCAAGCACATCAAAACTAGCATAAATTTCTTCAGCTTTTAAAGTGAGTAGAGAAAATAAAGTTAAAAATACTAATTTCATTCTAAAACCTTTGTTTTTATATCAATTCCAGCTGCAAAATAATACCTTGCTTTTGTGATTTCATGTTCATTTTTAGCTAGTTCAAGCTGGCTTTGACTTTTGTATTTTAATTCTAATGCATTTAGGTATTCTACATATGAGCAAAGTCCTGCGGTGTATTTTTTCTCAATGGCCTCAAAAGCTAAATTAGCCGCCTTAAAACTTGCATTTAATGCTTTTATTTTAACTTTAGAAATTTCAATTTCTTGTAAAAGATTATCTAGTTCTATATCTACTTTTCTTTTGGTTTTTTCAAGCTCTAATTGAGTGATTTTGCTTGTATATTTTTGAGCTTCTAAGGCTTTTTGATTAGCCCCAAAATCAAAAATTTTCCACTCAAAAGCTAAAATAAAACGATTGCTTTGTCCATGTTCTTTTAAAAAGCTTTCGCTTGTTGATTTTAGCTCATGTGGTAATTTAGGATTATAGTTCATATCATAAAAACTAAAACTATTTTGTAAAAATATTTTTGGAAACAACTCAGCTCTAGCAGAGTCTATTTTTAAATTTTCTAAATTTAATTTTTCTTGCATAAGGGCTATTTCATAGCTTTTGTTTTTTTCTGCACTTGGTTCTTGTAAAATATTTTGAAAAGAAGGCGTAAAATGCGTTTTGCTAAGATTATAAATTTCATTTTTTAATTCATATAGTTTTAATTCATTTTGAGCCAATTCATAAGAGCTTAACTCAAATTTTGCTCTTATGCTCTCAAGCTCACTTTGGCTAGCAAGTCCAGCTTGGTAAAAATTTTCTAAGCGCTTGAGTTGATTTTGCAGAGTGATTTCTTTTTGTTTATCACTTGCTATAATACTTTCTAAACTAAGATAATTAAAATACAAAACACTAGCACTAAGCGCCATATAATTTGCCATGTTTTCTTTTTCAAGATGAGCAAGTTGTTTTAGACTTTGCATGCTAGCGATTTTTGCTTCTCTATTACCCCCATCAAAAAGTAAAAATTTAAGCGAAAGAGTACTCATTAGACTTTCTTGAGGTTCTATGATAAAGCGATCTTTGTTTGAGCCAAGATAAGAAACACCTAAATGTAAACTTGGCAAATAAGCATTTTGCACACTTTCTTGTTCTAAAATACTTTTTGAAAATTGAAGTTGTTTTTGTAAGTAATTTTCATTATTTAAACTTAAATCTATAAATTCTTTAAGATTATTAGCTAGCAAAAATAAAGGCAAGAAAAGTAAATATAAAATTTTCATTTTTAAACTTTTTGTTTTATTATAGAAAATATAACTTAAAGTAATTATAAAGCAAGAAAATTTTTAAGTAGCTTTTTACCATTTTGACTTAGTATGGCTTCAGGATGAAATTGGATTCCATAAATGTCGTATTTTTTATGTTTTAAAGCCATGATGACATTATCTTCACTATGGGCTAAAATTTCACATTTTTTACCTATATGGCTAACATAAAGAGAGTGATATAAACAAATTTTAAAATTTTGCTTAAGATTTTTAAAAAGTGGATTTGGTTTAAATTTTATAGTTTTTACCTTACCATGAGTTGGATTTGTAAGTTTTGAAATTTTACCACCAAAAACATGTGCTATACATTGGTGTCCTAGACAAATTCCAAGAATTTTTTTATCTTTTTTAAAATATTTTATAGCTTTTAAGCTTAGCTTTGATTCTTTTGGAGAATTTGGTCCAGGGGAGATTAAAAGATGGGTAAAATCATATTTTTTAAGCTTTTTTGGGTTTTTAAATTTATCGTTTTTGATGATTTTATAAGTAATATTTAATTCTTTTAAATAAAAGGCTATGGTATAGGTAAAAGAATCATAATTATCTATAATCAAAACTCTCATAAAAACACCCTTTTTAAGCCTCTTAAAGAATTAATAGCATAAATTTCTTTAGCATTTAAAAGCGCATCTTTAGTGATATCTTTTTCTTTGATGAGCTTGTGTTTTAAGAGTGCTTGTCTATAAATGCCATTGAGGCAGTTTTTGGCATAAGGAGTAAAATACTCATCATTTAAATTTATGATAATATTAGTTCTTGAACCCTCACAAAGTATGTCTTTTTCATTAAAAAAAACTATATCATAGCAAATGTTTTCTTTCCATAGATATGAATTTGCTTCATATAAACTACGCAGAGAAGTTTTATGGTGTGTTAAAAGATTTACTTTTACGATGTTTTTGCTTATGAGTAGTTTTTTGCTTGAATTTTCTTGTATATTGCTAAAATCAAACTCATAAAGACCATTTTTGAAAAGTTTTAATTTAATAGCTTTTGAGCCTTTTTGAGTAAAATTACTTTTTGTAAAAAAATGATGATGATTGAAAACAAAATTATTAAAATTTTGTAAAGATTTAAAATGAGATTTTTTATCTTTACTCTCTAGTATATTTTTAAAATCATGTACTAATCTTTGAGTATCAAAGCCAAAAAATTTAGCTGAGTTTAAAATTCTTTGTAAATGTTCTTTGAAAAATAAAATAGAATGATTTTTATAATACATTGTTTCAAACAAGTAAAAGTTAGGTTCTAAAATTTTGCTTTTTAGTTTTAATTCTTCAAATTCATCTTGTTTTTGTGAGTCCCATACAAGCCCACTTCCCACACCATATCTTAAAAAATCATCATTATTTTTTTTCTCTAAAGTGCGTATGGCTACGCTAAATTTTGCTTTGTTTTTATGGATTAAACCTATCACACCACAATAAATCCCGCGTTTTCTTTGCTCTAAATTTTCTATGAGTTTAATGGTTTCTATTTTGGGTGCGCCTGTGATAGATCCACATGGAAAAAGGGCTTTGAAAATTTTAAAATAATCATTTTTTTGCTTTAATTTTCCGCTTATTTTTGAAATGAGTTGGTGTAAGGTAGGATAGGTTTTAACCTTAAAAAGTTCGCATTTTAAAGAATGTTTTTTGATGAGTTTTGAAATATCATTGCGTAATAAATCAACTATCATTACATTTTCGCTAATGGTTTTTTTATCGCATTTTAAAAAGTTTTTTAGAATTTCATCTTCTTTTGGATTATTTGAGCGTTTGATTGTGCCTTTCATGGGTTTTGTGATGATTTTTTTATTTTTGATTTTAAAAAAAAGCTCAGGTGAAAATGAAGCTAGTTCTAAAAATTCATTTTTCATATAAGCTTTATAAGGGGTATTTTGCTTAGGATAAAGGCTTAAAAAACTCTCATACACATTAAGATTTGATTGTAAATGTAGTTCTTGAGTAAGATTAACTTGATAACTTTGTCCTTTAGCTATAGCATCTTTAACTTTGTTAAAATTTTCAAAATATTTTTCTTGGTTTAAATTGGATGAAAAACTTGGGTAAAAGTCTAAATTTTTTTCTTCACTTGTGAAGATTTTTTTTGATTTAAAAGCAAAAAAATATAAAAAAGGTTCTTTGCTTTTATAATTTTTATCTTCTAGATATTTATAAAATTCATATTGAATATAGCCTAAAAAATAATATTGATTTTTGTATTTTTCTATAGCTTTAAAAGCTTTTTTACTTTCTTTTTGAGTATAGGCTTTAAGGGTAAAGGCAAGATCATCATAAAGATATTTTCCAAAGATAGCAAATGCCATTTATATCCTTAGCTTAGAAAATATACCCAAATAGGTAAAGAAATAAAGGCAAAAACTATACCAAAAGCCACAGAACTAACTGCTAAATTTGTATCAAGTTTTGCTTTCATAATCATAGCTGCAACCATTGTCATAGTAGGCATAGCTGATTCAAGTAAAGCGATGATAGAGCTAGGATTTAATTTGAAATTTAAAAGCTTTAAAAGTACTAAAAAGATTAAAGGTGTGAGTATCATTTTGCCAAAAATGACTATTATAGTTGCTTTATAGGAAGTTTTTATACTTAAAAAGCCTAAATTTAAACCTATGGCAAAAAGCGCTATAGGTGTGGCACTAGCTCCAAGCATACGCAAAGGTTCAAAGATAAAATCAGGAAGTGTAGCAAACTTAAAACAAAGTCCTAAAATCAAAGCAACAAAAGGTGGAAAAGTAAAAACTTTTTTAAGATTTTGTAAAAAGCTTACCTTTTGCTCACTAGCTAAAGATATGATAAAGGGAGCAAGCAGTGCCACTGGCAAAGAAGTAGCAAGAGCATCATAAAGGATAATCTCTCCCAAAAAATGAGGATCTTGATAAATTCCACTAATAATAGGTATACCTACAAATAAAGTATTTCCAAAGCTAGAAAGTAAAAAAATACTTACAAGAGTGCTTTTGCTAAATTTAAAGCAAAGAGCTAAAAATACACAACATAATGCTGAAACAATAGCACAACCCAACCCAAGCAATATAATAACAATCAAAGAAAAATCAAAATTTAAATGATAAGCACGCTCAAAAATCAAGCAAGGCAAGGCAAAAATAATAGCAAAATCTAAAAAAGCGCGCGCTTGTTTTTGTTTTAAAATTTTGATTTTTTTAGCAAAATATCCACCAAAAAGCAAACAAAATATACTAAATAAGGAAGAAAAAATATACATTTTATTCTACTAAGTTAAAAAGCTTTTGACTAAATTTTGTATGAGTAAATTCCATCCATCTACAAGCACAAATATCAAAAGTTTAAAAGGCATAGAAATCATAACAGGAGGTAGCATCATCATACCCATAGCCATTAATACCGAGCTTACTACCATATCAATAACCAAAAATGGCAAGAAAAGTAAAAAGCCTATTTCAAAAGCAGTTTTAAGCTCGCTTATCATAAAGGCTGGCACTAAAACTGTTAAAGGCACATCATCTATGGTTTTTGGATTTTCTAAATTTCTAATCCTATAAAAAAGCGCTAAGTCTTTTTCCCTAGTGTTTTTTAGCATAAAATCTTTAAAAGGCTTAACACCTTTAGCAAAAGCTTCTTCATAACCTATTTGTTCAGCGATATAGGGTTTTATACCTTCATTGTATGATTTTGTAGCCACAGGCTCCATAATGAAAAAAGTTAAAATCAAAGCTAAGGTAACCAAAATAGTATTTGGTGGCATAGTTTGAGTGCCAAGAGCTGTTCTTAAAAAAGAAAACACTACAACAAGTCTTAAAAAAGAAGTCATTACAAAAACAATGGTAGGCGCAAGAGCTAGTATGGTTAAAACTATGACTATATTTAGGGTTGTTACGAGTTGTTGTGGGCTATTTGGAGCACTAAGGCTTAAATTTACAGTTGGTATAGTTGCTTCAGCGCCTAAAAGAGCCAAGCTTGATAAAAATAAAGCTAGTAAAACCCTCAAAATATTTCCTTGGTTAAAATTAAAAGCGTTATTTTAGCAATTTTACTCTTAAAAGAATAAAAATGATTTTATAAAAATAAGAATTTTTACTTTAGCTTGTTAAAATAAGCAATAATTTTTAAAACAAAGGTAAATTATGAAAATTTCTGTGCTTATTTTGGCTGCTGGACTTGGCACGCGTATGAAATCACAAAATCCAAAAGTGCTTCAAAAAATTTGCTCAAAAGCAATGATTTTACATATTTTAAAACAAGCATATAAAATTAGTGATGATGTATGTGTGGTGCTTTCTCATCAAAAAGAAAAGGTTGAGCAAGTTGTTTTAGAACATTTTCCAAATACACGCTTTTTAGAGCAAGACTTGCAAAATTTTCCAGGTACTGCAGGGGCTTTAAGGGGTTATGAGAGTAAGCATGAAAAAGTTTTGATTTTATGTGGTGATATGCCTTTAGTTAAGGCAGATGATTTAGAAAAAATAGCTTTAAATGAAAGTGATTTTAATGTGGCAGTTTTTGAGGCAAAAGATCCAAAAAGTTATGGAAGAATAGTATTAAAAGAAAATAAAATTCAAAAAATAGTAGAAACAAAAGATGCAAGCAAAGAAGAACTTGCTATAAACATCTGCAATAGTGGTGTTTATGCTATAAAAGCACAAATTTTAAAAGAAGTATTGCCTTTGATAAAAAATGATAACAAAGCCAAAGAATATTATTTAACCGATGCGGTTTATTTAGCAAAAGAAAGGGGCTATGAAATCGATGCAGTGTTTGTAAATGAGCAAGATTTTATGGGGGTGAATGATAAAATTGAGCTTTGCCTAGCTCAAGATCTTATGCAAGAAGCGATTAAAAAAGAATGGATGAAGCAAGGCGTGATTTTTCACATGCCTGCGACGACTTTTATTTCAGATGAGGTTGAGTTTGTAGGTGAGTGTGAAGTATATGAAAATGTGCGTATAGAGGGAAAATCAAAAATCATTAATTCTATCATTAAAAGTTCAAGTGTGATTGAAGATAGTATAGTGGAAAATAGCGATGTAGGACCTTTGGCGCATTTGCGTCCAAAATGCCAGCTTAAAAATACCCATATAGGAAATTTCGTAGAATGTAAAAATGCTTTATTAAATGGAGTTAAAGCAGGGCATTTGAGTTATTTGGGTGATTGTGAAATAGATGAGGGAACTAATATAGGTTGTGGTACTATCACTTGTAATTATGATGGGGTTAAAAAACATAAAACTAAAATAGGTAAAAATGTTTTTGTAGGTTCAGATACGCAATTTATCGCTCCGGTTGAAATAAAAGATGAGGTAATCATCGCAGCAGGAAGTACTGTGTGTAAGGATGTAGAAAAAGGCTCTTTACATATCAATAGAGCAAAAGTGCAAATCATAGAAGATTTTTACTATAAAAAATTAGGTAAAAAATGAAAACAATCTTACTAGCAGTAAGTGGAAGCATAGCTTTTTATAAAGCTTATGAGCTTATTTCTTTATTAAAAAAAGAAGGTTTTAAGGTTAAAGTTTTGCTAAGCTTGGGGGTTTTAAAATTTGGTACTAAGCTTAGCTTTGAAGCTTTAGCAGATGAAATTTTATGTGAAGATAATGAAAGTTGGCAAAATACTAATAATCATATAGCCTTTAGTAAGACTTGTGATTGTGTGCTTTTTGCGCCTGCTAGTATAAACTCTATTAATAAATTAAACCATGGTATAGCAGATAATTTATTTATTCAAACTTTAATAGCAGTAGATAAAAATAAACCATTTTTAATCGCACCCGCTGCAAATACAAATATGTATTTACATTTTAGTACTCAAAATTCTTTAAAAAATTTAAAAGAACAAGGCTATATTATCATTGATCCTATAGTTAAAGCTCTAGCTTGTAAAGATGAGGGTTTGGGGGCTTTGGCTGAGCTTGATAGCATTATAAATGCTTTAAAAAGAAGCTTAATGCAAGAAGATTTTTTTAAAGATAAAAGTTTTATTGTAAGCGGTGGTGGGACTAAAGAAAAAATTGATGATGTAAGATGTATTAGTAATTTTTCAAGTGGAAAAATGGCAAAGGCGGTTGCTGATGCTTTATATTTTTTAGGTGCTAAGGTGGTGCTAGTTAGCTCAGTAGAGTTTAAAACACCTTATAAATTAGAAAAATTTAAATCTTCTTTAGAGTTAAAAGAAAAATTGCAAAAATACAAAGATTTTGATGCTTTAATTATGGCTGCTGCTGTGAGTGATTTTACTCTAAAAGCTTATAAGGGTAAGATTAAGAAAAATGAGCATTTAAATGGACTTGATTTAAAATTAAAGCTGAATGAAGACATCTTAAAAAATTTAGATTTTAAAGGCAAAAAAATAGGCTTTAAAATGGAATTTGATGAGCAAAATGCTTTAGAAAATGCTAAAAAATCTTTAGTTAGTAAAAATTTAGATATGGTGTGTTTAAATGTCTTAAATGAGCAAATGAACTTTGGAAGTGATGAAAATAGCATTTGTTTTATCACTAAAGATAGTATTTCTCAAAGTTCTAAACAAAGCAAAGAAAAACTTGGCTTTGTTTTAGCACAAGAATTAAGGAAACTTTGGTGAATATCATCAACTCAACCTTACCTGTAAGAATGCAAATTTTAGAAAAACGCGCATATAATCGCTATGTATTGCTTTTAAATACTAAAAAGCTTGAAACAAAAAGTATGATAGAGCTTGAAGTAGGGGAGGAGTATTTAGCTGAAGTTTATGAAAATAAAGGTGTAATTTCTTTTAAAAATCTTTTGAAAAAGCCTAAAATTAGACTTTTTGAAGAAGGGGCTGAACTTATAGAAAAGCTTTTGCAAGAAGGTGATGAAAAAGCTTGGTATAAAAAATTCATCATCCAAAGACTTATGGAAAGTAAAAGTGCGTATGAGTTTGAAATTTATAAGGAAATGTTTTTTGCATTTTTTGAAGGAATTTATCATATACCTTTTGTTTATGAGGGAAATAGGGCTTTATTTGAAGCTAAGAAAAATGGAAATATTTTAGAGGTGTATTTGTATTTTGAAATTTTTGGTGCTTTAAAAATTATAATTGATAATGGTAAAATCACACGCATACAAACACCTTTTGCTAAAGTAGCGCATTTTTTAAATGAGTATTTTAAATTTGAAGTAGTTAATACGCTTAATCCTATGTTTGTTTTTAGAAGATTGATGGATATAAAGGGATAGAATGAATAAGTTAAAACATCTTGCTGTGGTAATGG
Organism: Campylobacter sp. IFREMER_LSEM_CL2194; assembly: GCF_025771685.1. NCBI lineage: Bacteria > Pseudomonadati > Campylobacterota > Epsilonproteobacteria > Campylobacterales > Campylobacteraceae > Campylobacter > Campylobacter sp. IFREMER_LSEM_CL2194. Next base: position 91,330 of record NZ_JAKMQS010000001.1, on the reverse strand, counting down.
ATGGCAATAGAAGATGGGCTAGAAAAAATGGACTTTTAGAAAAAATTGGCTATAGTCAAGGTGCTAAAGTTGTTGAAAAAATCATAGAAGTATGTATAGATGAAAAAATTCAAAATCTAACCCTTTATGCTTTTAGTACAGAAAATTGGCAAAGACCAAAAGAAGAAGTGGAGTTTCTTTTTAAACTATTAAATAAATATCTTGATGAGTCTTTAAATAAATTTGTAGCCAATGAAGTGCGTTTTAAAGCCATAGGAAATTTAAGTCTTTTAGATGAATTAACCTTAAAAAAAATACAAAATTTTCAAGAACAAACTAAAAACTACACAAAATTATGCGTTAATTTGGCTATTTCTTACGGAGGCAAGGATGAAATAGTTAGAGCGGTTAAAAAGGTGATTGAAAAAAATCTTGAAATTAATGAAGCAAATATACAAGCAAATCTTGACTTAAGCGAGGACGTGGATTTGTTTTTAAGGGTAGGGAGTGCTAAAAGAATTTCAAATTTTTTATTATGGCAATCAAGTTATGCAGAAATTTATTTTAGTCAAACCTTATTTCCTGCACTTACTAAAAAAGAAATCGCAAATATCATTACTGAGTTTAAAAAACGCAAAAGAACCTTTGGTAAATGATATTTTTCTTTTTATTACTAGGGCTTTGTATGGGTTCTTTTGTCAATGTTTTGATTTTAAGAACGATTAATAAAGAAAGTATAATAAGTCCAAGATCAAAATGTCCTAAGTGTCTTAAAACTTTGAAATTTTATCATCTTTTTCCTTTGTTATCTTTTGTATTTTTAAAAGGTAAATGTGCTTTTTGCAAAGAAAGAATTTCTTTGATTTATCCTTTTAATGAATTTATTTGTGCGTGTTTGTTTTTCTTTGCTTTTTATTTAATCGAAGATCTTTTTCAAATTTTAATTTTTGCTTGTATGCTAGCTATATTATTAGCGCTTTCTTGGATGGATTATTATTTAAAAGCAGTGAGTGAGCTTTGGCTTTGGATTTTATTTATTTTAGCTTTTTGTTTTGATTTTTTACAAAATGGCTTAAATTTAGAGGATTTTCAAGATAGCTTTTTATTTAGAGTGTGTTTTGGAGCGGGGTTAATTTTTATACTAAAAAGTGTGATTAATTTTATTAAAAATTTTAAAAAAAGAGATGAAATTTTAGAAAGTTTAGGGGAAGGTGATGTTATAATAATAGCTTTGATTTTTGGAATTTTTGGCTATGAAAAAGGCTTTTTGATTTTATTTATTGCAAGTTTTTTAAGTCTTTTGATGTTTATAAAAATATCTAAAAAAGATTATCAAATGCCTATGATTCCTTTTTTATTTTGCGGAATTTTGATTAATCTAAGTGTAGAAAGTATATTATGAAGCTAGTTTATAAGTATTTGCTTAATCAGTTTTTAAGCACAATGTTATCTTTATTTTTCACCTTATTTATTATTGTTTCGATTATATTTTTTATACAACTTGCTAAAATTACTGCTTATATTGAAATTACTTTTTTTGAATTAATCAAATTATATATTTATCTTTTACCAAAGATATTGATTTTTACTTTACCCATATCTTTTTTCATAGCTTTGACTTTGGCCTTTTATAGGCTTTCTAGGGAAAATGAAAGCACGGTGTTGTTTGCTTTGAGTATAGCTCCAAGCATGATAGCAAGTTTTTTTGCAAAAATTGCAGCTTTAGTAAGTGCTTTTATGCTTGTGGTGGTTTTGGTTTTTATACCTATATCTTTTGAACTTTTTGATAATTTTGTAGATTATAAAAAAATTAGCGCTAAAGTAAGCATAAAAACAGGAGAATTTGGACAAAGATATGGGGAATGGCTTGTTTTTATTGATGCTAAAAATTCTGATGAAACTTATAAAAATATCATAATGTATCATCCAAAGAAAAATCTACAAGATAAAGAACAAGTGATTTTAGCCAAAGAAGGAAAGTTAGAAACAAATGATGGGGTTATTACTTTTAAGCTAGATAAAGGAAAGGCTTATGAGATTAAAGAAGAAGATTGGCATATTTCTAGTTTTAAAAATTTATTAATTAAAAGCAAGCTTTCTTCTAAAGAATTAAATACTCAAAGTTTTTATGGGTATTGGTCTGATGTAACAAGCAATAAAGAAAAAGCAAAAGAATTTGTTATTTATATTCTTATAGCTTTATTTCCTTTAGCTAGCGCGCTTTTTGCACTCTCTTTTGGTATAGTAACTTATCGTTATGAAAAAGGTTTTGCTTATTTTGGAATTTTTGTGATTATTTTTGCTTATTTTACGCTTTTGATTAGTTTTTATAATCCTCCTTTTGTAGCTATTGCTGTGATTTTTTCAAGCTTTTTAATTACTTCTTTGTTTTATTTTAAAGCAAAAATTGCAAGTAAGTATTAATGCTTTTAAAATTAACTTTTTCTTATGATGGTTCTAAATTTCAAGGTTCAGCTACCCAGCCACATAAGCTTAGTGTCCAAGATGCCTTAGCACAGGCCTTGTCGCATTTGGGTATTTATGAAAAGCCTTTATTTGCTTCAAGAACTGATAAAGGTGTGCATGCATTTAATGCAGTCGCTTGTGTAAAAGCGGGAGAACATTTTAAAGATTTTGTATATTTAAAAAATAAAATCAATCATTTTGCGCACCCATTTATACATATAAAGCATATCCAAAGAATGCAAGAAAATTTCCAAGTGCGTTTTGATGTGCAAAAAAGAGCATATCGCTATATTATAAGTCATGAAAAATATAATCCTTTTTTAGCTTCTTATGTGCATTTTTATCCAAAAATAAATATTAAATTAGCCAAGGAAATTGCTTTTTTATTTGAAGGAGAGCATGATTTTAAACTCTTTCAAAAAGAAGGCTCTGATAATAAAACAAGCATAAGAAAAATGTATAAAACTAGAGTCTATGCTTATAAAAATTACACTGTGTTTTATTTTGAAGCAAATGGTTTTTTAAGATCGCAAATTAGAATGATGATGGCAAGTATTTTAAAGGTATTAGAAGGAAAAATGAGCCAAAATGAGCTTTTAGAACAAATCAACGCTAAAAAAGCTCATTGTAGATTTTTAGCTCCTGCTAGTGGTTTATATTTGAGTAAGATTTCTTATTATAATAATGCATGATTTTTTTATGTATAAAAAATGAAAAAAGAATGATTAAAGTCCCCATACAAAAAGGTAGCAGCTCTACATCTACTCCAAAAATACTCATATTGATAAAAATACTTATAGGTATAATGGCATTATTCATCAAGGCTAAAACCCCACTATCTACTTCCGTAGAGCCTTTATTCCATAAAAAATATCCAAGTCCCGAAGCAATAGTCCCAAGATAAATCAAAGCTATCCAAGAACTTAAATTGGATGGTAAATTATTATAATCTCCAAAAAATAAAAAAGCAGGTAAGGTTATACTGGTTGCGCCTAAATAAAAATAAGCAAAGGCTTCTTTTTGGCTTAAATTTGTATTTTTTTCTAATAAAATTTTATAAAAACTTTGTCCAGCACCAAATACTAAATTAGCTCCTTGAATAAGTAAAAATCCATATAAAAAATTAGAGTTAATATTATCAAATTTAACTACAAAAGCACCCATAATGCATATAAAAATACTTATAAAATATAAATATCTAAGATTTTTTGAAAAAAGCCCATAAAAAAGCACAACGTAAAAAGGTGTAAAAATCGTAAAAAGCGCTACTTCGCTTACACTTAAATATAAAAAAGAATGATAATAAAATAAATTCATCACACCAAGTTGCAAAGCCCCAATGCTTATGAGTTTTAGTTTTAAATGCAAATTTAGCTTAAAATTTAAAAAAGGTAAAAATATCAATAAAGATAAAAAAACTTTTGCAAATGCTGCAAAAAAACTATCCATTTCTAAGGTAATAAAATGCCCAATTAATGGAAAAGAAAAAGCCCAAATAAAACTTGCTAGCAATAAGCTTGGCATTTTAAAGTACGCCTTCTAATTTAAGTAAAGCCTCTTTGATAAATAAACCACCATTGTATCCACCTAAGTGATTTTTAGCTACTACTCTATGGCAAGGTATAAAAATTGCAAGTTTATTTTTAGAATTTGCATTGCCTACTGCTCTAAAAGCTTTTGGATGATTGATAAAAGAAGCAATTTCTTGATAAGTTTTAGTTTGTCCATAAGGAATTTTTATCAAAGCTTTATATACCTTTTGTTCAAATTCGCTTCCCTGAAGAGCTAGAGGAGTGCTAAAAGTAAAAAGCTTTTTGTTAAAATAAAGGTCTAGTTCTTCTAAGGCTTGTTCTAAAACAGGGTGTTTATCTTTGGTAAAATCAGGCTTATATATAGCAAAATCAACATTAATAAGCTTATCTTTATCACTTTGTAAAAGAATATAAACAAAACTAGCTTTATAAAAACTTTGATACATATTTTTCCTTATTTAAAAGCAAGCATTGTATGAATTTTAAATTAATTAATTGTTATTAAAGCAAAAATTTAGTTAAAATAGTGATTTAATTTATATTCAAGGAAAATATTTGAAGATTTTATTATTTAGTTTGATTATAAGTTTAAATGCTTTAGCTTTGGATTATACTTGTGAGTATGTTAAGGAAAATAAGGCTGATTTTTTTAAAGAGTTTGAGCCAAAAAATACACAAGATTTTTCTCAAGTGGATTTAAATTGCGCTTTTTCTTTAAAAAATCATCAAATCACAAAAAGATTATATGAACTTGCTAATGAAATTAGAGGAAGCAATAGTGCTTGTATGGGTGGAGAATACTTTAGTGATTTGAGAAAATTTGATTTTAAATTATTAGAAATTGCACTTGATCCACAAGGCTATCAAAAGACTTTACAAGATCCTATAATACTTGAAGAAAAATTTGCAAAATTAAAAGCGTATTTTAGATATTGGGCTTATCAAAGCATTGGAAATTTTAAACTTTTTAAGGAATTTTGGAAAGAATATAATAATGCGATTAACCCTCTAACAAGATATTTTCAAAAGGAATTTAATTTAGATAAAGCAAGTGCAATTTATTTTGCTAGTAATGCTTTGAATGAATTTTTAAACTGGGCAGTTGGCGAGACTAAAATCTTTAAAGATATTTCAGATTTTGAAAAATTTGTAGCTAATAAAAATAATTCTTTGGAGCAGATTAAAGAGTATATTTATACTAAAAAAATTAGTAATTTAGAATTAAACAATGGTTTTAAATCAGCCTTGTTAAATAATAGAGAAAGTGAGATTATAAGAGAATTTATTAAATTGGGTGTAAAAATAAATGAAGGTTATGAGTCTGCTTTATTTTTTGCACTAGATAATGCAGAAAATGTTAAGCTTTTGCTTGAAAATGAAGCGGTAGTTGATTATAAAAATTCTTTTGGAAAAACACCTTTGTTTTATGCTGTTGAATATAACAACTATAAGATTGCCAAGCTTTTGCTTGAAAATGGTGCAAATGTAAATCAAAAATACATTAATGATAATGAAAAACTTTCTATTGCCAGTATGGGAAGCAATACGCCATATTTTATCACCTTATGTGCGCTTGAGCATACTTCTAAAAATATCTTTATGCATGGGGCAAATTATGCTGATGTAAAAATGCTTAAGTTGCTTATAGATTATAAAGCTAATTATAAAGAAATAGATGATTTAGGATTTAATGCTCTTGATTTTGCTATCATTGCAAAAAAAGAAGAAAATATTAAATTTTTAAGAAAACTTGGTTTAAAAGAAAATGAAAATTTGATGTTATATGAAGAGGCGCAACCATGAAAATTGCTTTAATAACAGGGGTAAGTTCAGGTTTTGGACTAGAGAGTTTAAAAGCTTTGATAGAGCTTGATTATAAGGTTATAGCTATAGCAAGACGCAAAGAAAGGTTAGAAAAACTACAAGAGCTTTATGGGGATAAAATTTATCCTATCGTGCTTGATGTTAGGGATAAACAAGCGGTTTTTACAGCAATTGAAAATTTACCTCAAGATTTACAAAATATTTCTTTACTTGTTAATAACGCAGGTCTTGCTTTGGGTTTAAATGAGTTTGATTCTTTGGATATTGAAGATATTGAAGCCATGGTAGATACTAATATCAAAGGCTTTTTATATATAGCAAGAGCTACTTTACCTTTACTTAGAAAGGCAAAAAATGCTCATGTGATTAATCTTGGTTCAATTGCGGCAAATGTGCCTTATTATGGAGGTAATGTTTATTGTGGTACGAAAGCTTTTGTGGCACAATTTTCTAAAGCTTTAAGAACGGATTTGCGTGGAAGCAATATAAAGGTAACTAATATAGCTCCGGGGCTTTGTAAAACTGAATTTAGTGAAGTGAGATTTAAAGGTGATATTAAAAAGGCTGATGAGGTTTATGAAAATACTAAATATATTAAAGCTGAAGATATAGCAAAAATTATTACTTTTATTATTAGCTTGCCTGAGCATATTAATATTAACGAAATTGAACTTATGCCTGTGACTCAAACATGGGCAGGAACTTTTAGCGAGAAAATATAAAAACTTAAGGAAAAATATGAAAATTTTTTATTTATTATTAGCTCCTTTATTGTTATTTGCTGATGTACAAGCAAATGCAGAACTTTTTGGAGTTTGGACGCTTTTACCACCAGTGATAGCTATTATTTTAGCTTTTATCACTAAAGATGTAGTGCTTTCGTTGTTTATTGGTGCATTAAGTGGTACTTTTATGCTAGGACTTATTGAAAATAGTATTTATCATGCTATCATTGCTTCTTTTACGGGCTTTATTTCTAAAGTGGTAAATGCTATGGCAAGTCCGGGTAATGCAGGAATTTTATTGCAAGTTTTAACTATAGGTGGGGTTGTAGCTCTTATTACTAAAACAGGTGGTACTAAAGCTGTGGCTGTTTGGCTTTCTACTAAAGCTAAGCAGGCAAAAAGCTCACAATTTGCTACTTGGTGTATGGGGATTTTTATTTTCTTTGATGATTATGCTAATTCATTAATTGTAGGTCCTATCATGCGTCCAGTGACAGATAAATTTAGAGTAAGTCGTGAAAAACTTGCTTTTATTATGGATGCAACCGCAGCGCCAATTACTGGTCTTGCTATCATTTCTACTTGGATAGGACTTGAAATTTCTTTAATTCGTAGCGGATATGATTTAATCGATAATGCAACTTTTGCGCATTTAGGTATAGTAAAAGAAGAAATCAATGCTTTTGAAATCTTTGTACAAACCTTACCTTATAGATTTTATAATCTTTTTATGCTGATTTTTGTTGTTTTAACTATTTATACAGGTAGAGAATTTGGACCTATGTTAAAAGCTGAGCTTAGAGCTAGAGCGGGTAAATTTTCTCATGGTCATGAGCAAATTGATAATATAGAAGATAAGGTTTTAGAGCCAAAAGAGCATGTGAAATTACAAGCTTCTAATGCTATTATACCTTTAGCTGTTTTGATTGTATTTTCATTTATAGGTTTTTATTTTAGTGGTTATAATGCTCTAGATGATGCGAGTATTAAAGCACAAATTGATGCAGCACCGCTTAGTTTATTTGCTTTTAGAGAAACTTTTGGCGCAGCTGATGCTTCGGTTGTATTATTTCAAGCAGCACTTTTAGCTACCATAGTAGCTATTATTTTGGGAATGTATAGAAAAATATTTACTTTAAAAGAAGCTATTGCGGTTTGGACCCATGGTTGGAGAACTATGATTATGACTGTGATTATTTTACTTTGCGCATGGTCATTAGCTTCTGTGATTAAGGATTTAGGAACTTCTAAATATTTAATTGATTTATTTTCAGATAAAACACCTATTTACTTGCTTCCTACGGCAATTTTTATTTTTGCTTCTATTATTTCTTTTTCAACAGGAACTAGTTATGGAACTATGGGTATTTTAATGCCTTTAGCTATTCCTTTAGCTATGGCTGTTGGTGTTCATAATGAATTAAGCGGAGCAGAGTTGCACCAATATATGATTATTAATATTTCAGGGGTTTTAACAGGAGCTATTTTTGGAGATCATTGCTCGCCAATTTCTGATACAACTATACTTTCATCTATGGGAAGTAAGTGTGATCTTTTAGCTCATGTTAGCACGCAAATGCCTTATGCTTTGAGTGTTTGTGCTATTAGTATACTTTGTGGTTATTTACCAGTAGCACTAGGACTTAATGTATGGCTAGGGCTTGTTTTTGGAATCTTAGCTATGATAGCTTTACTTTTTGTAGTTGGCAAAAAGGTAGATGCATAGATGCATTTTGAAGAAAAAATTGCTTTAAATAAAGCATTGTTTTCTTCTTTATATGATAAAGAAATTCAGTGCTTTAAATCACCTTTAAAAGCTTATAGAACTAGGGCAGAATTTTCTATATATCATCATGAAAATGGGGAAATTTCTTATGCAATGTTTGAAAACAAGAAAAAAATTCCTATTGAGAAATTTGATATAGCAGATGAAAAAATTCAAGACTGTATGCCTATTTTATTAAATAATCTAAATGAAAATTTAAAACATAAGCTTTTTGGAGTAGAGTTTTTAGCTACAAAATTAGATTTAAGTATAACTTTACTTTTCCATAAAAATATAGAGCTAATTATACAAGACTTACAAGAATTAGCAGAAAAATTAAATCTCAAACTCATAGCAAGAAGCAGGGGTAAAAAACTTGTATTTAATGGAGAAAATTTAAGACAAGCTTTAAAAATCAATACAAATGAATTTTTATATGAGTTTAATAATGATTGTTTTATCCAGCCTAATACTTTTATCAATGAAAAGATGATTGAATGGGTTGTATCTTGCATTGGAAGTGATTTTAAACAAGATTTATTAGAGCTTTATTGTGGTTATGGAAATTTTACCATAGCTTTAGCAAGAAACTTTAATAAAGTTTTAGCAACTGAAATTTCTAAAAAAAATATCGAATTTGCTTTAAAAAATTGTGTTTTAAATTCTATTGAAAATATAATTTTTACAAGACTTTCTAGTGAAGAGTTAAGTCAAGCTTTGAAAAAAGAAAGAGAATTTAACCGCTTAAAAGGTATAGATTTAGATAGCTTTAAAATATCTCATGTCTTAGTTGATCCTCCAAGAGCAGGGCTTGATCTAAGTGTGATCGAGCTTATTAAAAATTATGAAAATATCATTTATATTTCGTGCAATCCTATCACTTTAAAAGAAAATCTTGAAATCTTATGTCAAAGTCATGAAATTTTAAATTTAGCCTTTTTTGATCAATTTGCTAATACTCCTCATCTTGAATGTGGGGTACATTTAAGAAAAAAGCTTAGTATAAGTTAGAATTTATACAAGCTTTGTTATTATAAAAATAGTTGATTTAATCAATTAATTTTTATAAAGGATTTCTTATTTTATTTCAAAAAATTACTTATACAAATAGAAAAATACTCTATCAAGTCAATGAAATTTTAAAACCCTTTGGACTAAAATCAAGTGATTGGAGGGTTTTTGTATATTTAAATCAGCATGATTGTAGCACTTTAGCTCCAATATGTGAGTTTTATCAGATGGATAAAGCTATACTTTCTAGAGTTGTTTCTAAATTAGCAAAACTTGAATATATAGAGTTTTTAAAAGCAGATGATAAAAGAGAAAAAATCATTACTTTAAGTGCTAAAGGTAAAGAAATTTTTTTAGATGCAAATGCCTATATAAGAAAATATGAAAGAAAGATTTTAGATATCTTAGATGTAAAAGATCAAGAAAGACTTTTAAAATTACTTGATTATATCAATGAGAAAATTTAAAAGGTTTTTTCATGGGACTAAGTAAAAAATATAATTTATTTAATGTAAATTTTTTCTGTATTTTTGGGATAAATTTTGCTATTTGTCTTGTTTTTTATATGAGTACTATTTCTAGTACAGATTATGTTTTAGGTGTTTTAAACCTTCAAACTAGTACCGCAGGTCTTATCATGGGAGCTTTTGTTATAGGTGCTTTGCTTTCTAGACTTTATTTTGGCTCAATTATTGATGATGTTAATATTAAAAAGGTTATAGTATTTTCGCTTTTGTTTTATCTTTTTATTAATTTGATGTATTTGAAATTTTATAATGTATATTTTTTGATTTTGATACGCTTTTTAGCAGGGGTTTGTTATGGAATTTGTTCTTGTGCTTGTGGGGCAGCTATTGCTAGGATAATACCTAGCAATAAAAGAGGAGTTGGTATAGGATATTATGCTACAAGCGTTGTTTTAACTTCGGCTTTAGGACCTTTTTTGGCCATAAAACTTGACTCTATCAATCAATTTTGGCTTAGTTTTTTAATAGCTTGTTTGAGTATTGTCTTTGCATTAGTTTTATCTATTTTTTTAAAAGTAAGAAGATTTAAAAAGCATCATCATATAAAAAGAAAATTTAGTATTTATAATTATTTTGAAAAATCAGTTTTAAATTTAGCCTTGGTAACCTTTTTGCTTGCATGTCCTTTTGGTGCTATTATAGCTTATATGAGTGCTTATACCCAAAGTTTAAATTTAGCTTTTGCTGGATCTATGTTTTTTGTAATATATGCTGGATTTTCTATGATTTTTAGACCACTTGCTGGTAAAGTGTTTGATAAATATGGTGCTAATATTGTGATGATTTTTTCTTTTTTGAGTTTTATAGTATGTTTGCTTTTGCTTGCTTTTGCATTAAATTTTTATATGATTATTTTAGCTGGAGTTTTTTGCACGTTAGGTTATGCTAATGCTACTTCAAGTGCTCAAGCTTTAGCTATAAAACTTGCACCTAAAGAAAAAATGGGCTTGGCTAATTCTACATTTTTTATAGCCTTAGATTTTGGTATAGGAGTTAGTCCTTATTTGCTAGGGATTATAGAGCCAAGTATAGGTTTTGCTAATGTTTATGCTTTTTGTGCTTTATTGGTTGCAATGGCTTTGATTTTGTATTGTTTATTGGTTGCAAAAAAAGCTTCTTATTAATTTGATTTTAGATACAATGCTTTAAAAAGGAAAAAAGCATTGTGTGATAGTTATAAAATACTAAGTACTATGAAAAATATAGCCATTATAGGACTTGGTCCTAATCAAGATAAACCTTCTCATTTTGTAAGTAAATATTTACAAGATTTAGGTTATAAAATTTATCCCATCTATCCTAAAGAAGATTTTATTTTAAATGAAAGAGTTTATAGAAACTTAAAAGAAATCCCTTTTGAAGTTGATACGGTTGTAATGTTTAGAAAAGCAAGTTTTGCAAATGAAATTTTTGAAGATCTTTTGAGTAAAAAGATTAAAAATTTTTGGATGCAACTTGGCATTATTAATGAAGAAATAATGCAAAAATGTAAAAAATATGGTATAAATTGCGTTCAAGATCGTTGCATTAAAATAGAACTACAAAAAGGATAATCATGGTTGAATTAAATAAAATTTATCAAGCAAAACAAAAAATCGCAGATTTTGTATTAAAAACCCCTTTTGTGCACTCTTCTTTTTTGAGTGAGTTTTTAGAAGCTGATGTTTTTTTAAAATGTGAAAATTTGCAAAAAACAGGTGCTTATAAAATTAGAGGAGCTTATAATACAATAGCTAATTTAACTAAAGAACAAAAACAAGCAGGTGTAATAGCTGCAAGCGCAGGAAATCATGCGCAAGGAGTAGCAATTAGTGCTAAAAAATTTGGCATAGAAGCTGTGATTGTTATGCCTGAAGCTACGCCTTTATTAAAAGTAAGTGCGACTAAAAATTTAGGCGCAAAAGTGATCTTAAAAGGAGATAATTTTGATGAGGCTTATGCTTATGCACTAAATTATGCCAAAGAACATCATTTAAATTTCATTCATCCTTTTGAAAATGAAAGTATTATAGCAGGACAAGGCACTTTAATGCTTGAAATGCTTGATGAAATAAGTGATTTGGATATGATTTTAGCTCCAGTTGGTGGGGGAGGTTTGATTAGTGGAGTGGCAAGTGCTGCTAAGCAAATTAATCCTGCTATAAAAGTTATCGGAGTGAGTGCTAAGGGAGCTCCTGCGATGTATGAGAGTTTTAAAAGTAAAAAAATGATTAATTCAAAAGCTGTTAGAACTATAGCTGATGGTATAGCAGTGCGTGATGTGAATAAAATTAATTTTGATATTATTCTTGAATGTGTTGATGATTTTATTCAAGTTGATGATGAAGAAATAGCTAATGCGGTATTGTATTTACTTGAAAAACACAAAATAACAGTTGAAGGAGCAGGAGCATCAGCAGTAGCTGCACTTTTGCATAAAAAAATAGATTTAAAAAATCATAAGAAAATCGGTGTGGTTTTAAGTGGTGGAAATATTGATGTACAAATGTTAAATATTATTATAGAAAAAGGCTTATTTAAAGCTTTTAGAAAAATGCTTATTAATGTTACTTTAGTTGATAAACCAGGGGCTTTAAGTGCTTTAAGTGATGCAATTAAGGAAGCTCAGGCTAATATAGTTAAAATTGACTATGATAGATTTTCAACCAAGCTTGAATATGGTGATGCAATGATTTCAATTACCTTAGAAACTAAAGGAAAAGAGCATCAAGAATTAGTTAGAAAGATACTTTATGATAAAGGTTTTAATTTTAATGAAATTTTATGATATATTAAATATAATATTTTTTAAATAAAACCAAAAAAAGGGTAAAAGTGTCACAAGAGAAAATTTTAGAACCAGATACACTAATAACTTCTAAAACAGATTTAAAAGGAGATATCATTTATGCTAATGATGATTTTTTAAAATATGCTGGTTATAAAATGAATGAGATTTTGTATAAACCACATAATATTGTGCGTCATCCTGACATGCCAAAAACGGTTTTTAAATGTTTGTGGAATTATATACAAGATGGAAAAGAAATTTTTGCCTTTGTAAAAAATAAAACCAAACAAAATGATTATTATTGGGTTTTTACTAATGTTACAGCTTCATTTGATAATCAAGGAAATATTATAAATTATTATTCAGTAAGAAGAAAACCTAAAAGAGAGGCCATACCTGTTATAGAGCAAGTTTATAAGGTTTTATTAGAAGCTGAAAAAACTGGAGGTATAAAAGCTGGAGTGAATGAACTTATGAAGATAGTTAATTCTTATGGTATGAGTTATAATCAGCTAATTTTAGAGCTTCAAAAATAATTTTATAAAAACATTTAAAAAATGTTTTTATAAAAAAAGGTATAATCAGTCTGATTAATTTAAATTTAAGGAATTTATCTATGTCTTTGGAAAAAGTTCTAACTCCAGATGTTTTAATAACATCAAAAACTAATTTAAAAGGTGAAATTATCTATGCCAATGAGGATTTTTTAAAATACTCTGATTATAAAATTGATGAAATTTTATATAAACCTCATAGTATTATGCGTCATCCTGATATGCCAAGAACTGTTTTTAAATATTTATGGGATAATATTCAAATGAAAAGAGAGGTTTTTGCTTTTGTAAAAAATAAAACAAAATTTAATGATTATTATTGGGTTTTTGCAAACATAACAGCTTCTTGTGATTCTAATGAAAATATTTTAAATTATTATTCAGTAAGAAGAAAGCCTAAAGCAGAGGCTGTTAAAACAATAGAAGAAATTTATAAAGTTCTTATAAGAAAAGAAAAGGAAGGCGGTATAAAAGCAGGACTTGAAGAACTAAATGCTGTAGTAAAATCTTATGGGATGAGCTACAATGAATTAATAATGCAAATTCAAAAATAAAAGGATGTTGATGAAAAATATAGTATTAGTTGGTATTGGTCTGGGTATTTTATCTTGTGCAAATTCTATATATTTTATGGATTTTATTTCTTTTGGGTTTTCTTTAGCTTTGTTATTATTGTTTGCTTTTGCTTTTGTTGTTTTAAAAAAAGAAGATCAATTTGGTGATAAAATCTTAGATCTTAGCAGAGAATTAAAAAATGGTAATTTTGATTCAAGAATTGTATATATTAAATGTAGCAATAAAAAACTTAAAGAAATTGCGGATAATCTTAATAATACTATAGATGGTTTAGAAGCTTATTTGAGAGAAATTAATACTTCTATTGCTTGTTCTCAAAAGGGTGAGTATTTTAGAAGAGCTATTCCTGAAGGTTTAAAAGGAATTTTTGTTCATAATATTAACTTTATCAATAAAGCTTTAGATGATATAGAAAAAACAGGAAAATCTGTTTTTAAAAATGCTTTATCAAGAGAATTGATGGATTTGAGTTTAAATAGCCAAAATAAAAATTTAAATGACTTATCTTCTGCTTTAAATGGTATTATTAAGTTGATGAGGGAAGTTTTTGGTGATATTAAAATAATATCAGATACTGCTCAAAAGAATGGTTTAGAAGTGGGCAATTTACAAGATTCGATTTCTTCTATGATGCAAGTGGCTGATGAGAGTAAAAAAGCTGTTGATACTTTTGCATCTAATGCTCAGAGTATTAATGCAATTGTAGAAGTTATTAGAGATATAGCAGATCAAACTAATCTTCTTGCGCTAAATGCGGCTATTGAAGCTGCTCGTGCGGGTGAACATGGAAGGGGTTTTGCTGTGGTTGCAGATGAGGTAAGACAACTTGCTGAAAAAACACAAAAAGCAACTGGCGAGATTACCTTGGCAATTCAAGTAATGAATCAAGAAATTGGCTCAATACAAGAAAATAGTGAAAAGGTATTTGATATTGCAAATTCTTCTAACAGTAAAATCGCTGATTTTAGCGAAGCATTTAGAGAATTAGAGGATAAAAGCTCTCATTTAGGAAAAGAATTTGTTAATTTTGCTTCTGATTTGACTTTATCGGCTATGAAAATAGATCATATTTTATATAAATCAGATGTTTATCTAACTCTTAATGGTTCTCAGCAAAATCTACAAAATCTTGATCCAATCTCTAGTCTATGTAAAGATGAAGATGCAAAAAGTATTTTCTGTCCTTTAATCTCTCAAAATGAAATGGATTCTAAGAGCGAAAAAATACAACACTCTGCAAATAAAGCTATAGAAATAGCTAAAAAAGAAAATATTTCAAAAGAAGATTATGATTCAATTATTAGTGATATAAGAGAGTTAGAAAAAGATAGCAAATTAATTATGGATAAACTAGAAGCTTAATAAGCTTCTAGTTTTTACACAAGAGCTATTTTTAATACTTCATTTAAAGTTTTTACCCCAATTATTTTCATATTTTTTACTACTTCCTCTGGGATATCTTTTAAATCTCTTTCGTAGTTTTTATGTGGAATAATAGCTGTTTTAATATCAGCTTTATAAGCAGCGATTAATTTTTCTTTTAAACCACCTATTGGTAAAACATTGCCCATTAAGTCAATCTCTCCTGTCATTGCAACATCAGATCTTACTTTTTTGTCACTAAAAATAGAGGCAATAGCTGTGGTGATTGTTATACCTGCACTTGGCCCATCTTTTGGTGTTGTGCCATCTGGAACATGAATATGAAGATTGTATTGATTGTAAATGCTTTCATCTTTTTTATAAAAAAGATTTTTTGGTGTTTTGATTTGTTCTTCATCAATTAAATTTTTAATAAGACTTTGAGCAATTTTTGCTGATTCTTTCATAACATCACCCAAACTTCCTGTAAGAGTTAACTCGCCTTTGCCTTTGATTTTAATAGCTTCTATTTTTAAAACATCTCCACCCACTGCAGTCCATGCAAGTCCATTTACTTGACCGATTTTATTTTCTTTTTCATGTTTTTCTATTTCAAAGACTTTTTTGTTTAAAAAATCTTTTAAATTTTCAGTATTAATTTGAATGTGTTTAGTATTTTCCTCTAAAAGAAGTTTTTTAACGCATTTTCTGCAAACTTCAGCAATCTTTCTTCTTAAATTTCTTACACCTGATTCTCTAGTATATTCACTGACTATTAATTCTATGGCTTCATCATCAAAGCTAATTTCTTTTTCTTTAAGACCATGTTTTTTTATTTCATCAGGTATGAGGTAGTTTTTAGCTATTTGGAATTTTTCTTGAGGGGTGTAAGAGCTAAGCTCTATAAATTCCATTCTATCTTTTAAAGCAGGTGGGATTAAACTTGCATCATTTGCTGTGGCTATGAAAATGATTTTACTTAAATCGATGTTGAAATTTAGGTAATAATCTCTAAATTTAGTATTTTGTTCAGGATCTAAGATTTCAAGCAAAACTGCACTTGGATCTCCTCTATGGTTGCGACTTAGTTTATCAATCTCATCAAGCACTACTACAGGATTACTTTGTTTAGCTTCTATAAGTCCTTGTATAATGCGTCCTGGCATAGCTCCTATATAGGTTCTTCTATGCCCTCTTAATTCATTTACATCTTCTAAACCGCCTAAAGCTATGCGTACTAATTCTCTTTTTAATGCTTTTGCGACTGAATTTGCCAAAGAAGTCTTACCAACACCTGGAGGTCCAACTAAACACAAGATAACTTTTGCACCATCTCTATCTTTAATTTTGCGTTTTTCTAAAAGCTCTTTTACTGCAAAATATTCTTCAATACGTTCTTTTGGTTTCTCTAGGGCATAGTGATCACTATTGAGTTGTAAAGATACATCTTTTAAATTTAGTTTTTTCTTTGAGGAGTGCTCAAAAGGTATATCTAAAACCGTTTCTATGTAAGTTTGCACCATAGAGGCTTCTGAGTTATCTTGATGAATTCTTTCATATTTTTGAATTTGTTTTTTGATTTCTTTATAAGCTTCTTCATACATAAAAGCTTTTTTCTTTTCTAATTTTTTATTATATTCTTCTACTTCGCTTTCTTTTTGTATGTCACTTCCAAGCTCTCTTTGAATTTGCTTGAGCTGTTCTTTTAGGAAATATTCTTTATTGACTTTATCTATTTTAGAATGAACTTTGTTTTTGATTTCTTTTTGAATTTTATTTGCTTCAATTTCTTTAGCTAAATAATCAATTAAATTTAAAAGCTTGGTTTCTAAATTAGTTTCGATGAAAAATTCATACGCTTGTTGTTTTTTGATTTTAATGGAATTTAGTATTAAATCACAAATTCTACCAGGCTCGACATCTTCTTCTATGGTTCTTAAAAGATCGGGTGGAAAATAATGACTCACAGTAGATAAAGCTTTAGCTTTTTCTCTTACTACTTCGATGATTGCTTCTTTTTTTGTGCTGCATAATGGTTCTTGGTGGATTAAATCAACTAGAGCAAGTAAGGGGTCATCTGAAATTTTTTCAACTATCTTAGCTTTGGCATAACCTTGAAATAAAATTTTAATTCTACCATCAGGCAATGGAACTTTTCTCATAATGGTTCCAATAACCCCACAATCATAAATTTCATCAAAACCACGTCCACCTTCAATCTTAGATGGTGCTACAAAAATCATGCTTTCATTTTGTAAAGCAGTATCTAAGGCTTTGATATTTTGCATATCATTTAAAAAAATTGGTGTTATCATAAAAGGGTATAAAAAAAGCTCATCTTCCACAAGAACAGGAAGTTTTGTTGGATAGTTTTGAGTATTTTCTAATTTCATTACATTATACCTTCTTCAAATATTTTTCTATACCATGGAAGTTCTGGTTTAATCATATCGATTTTATTAAAATCGGAATTTTCTATTTTTTGCTTATAAATCTCATAGCTTTGCTCTCTATTTTTTTTATGATATAACTCTGCTATGCTGGTATCAAGATAAAAAACCGCAAGATTAAATTTAGTAAGCATGGTGTCAATTAAATCATTATATTGCACATTAGGATAGCTTTGATTGTATTCTTTGATTTCTTCTATTGTTTTTAACATTAGTGCTTGATTACGATTTGGAACAGCAAAAGAGTCAAATTTGGCTTTGATTTTTAAATATCTTATATAAGCTACATTTTGTGAATCACCAAATTTATTTAAATATTCATCAAGATAAAAATTTGCCATTTCATACTCTTCTTCACTAATGTGAGCTTGAGCCAATATAAGCAAGGTCTGTTCTAATAATGGATCAGCTATATGTTCAGCTGCCATTGAAGTATAATGTTTATCAGCTGCTTCAAGATTTTTTTCTTGTAAATCTTTTATAATTTGTTGATACCATTCCATCGAACTTAGATTATACAAATCTTCGGCTTTTTTTGAGCTGCATGCTCCTAAAAATAAACCTGCAATAATAAGCGAAAAAATAAAAAGTTTTTTCATGATGTTACCTTGTAAAATTATATAGTTTATAATTATAGTGTTTTTATGTTTATGAAAATGTTAATTTTTGAATTAAAATTATAATCAAAAAGTTTTAATTAGCATAATTTAAAAAGTTGGAACTAAAATTGCTTTATGAGTTGTAATTTCTTAGTCAATAGATTTTAGGAGGCAAAATGAACTTAGAGGTTAAATGTCCTATTTTGGGGTTTGAAGATACCAAAAATATGAACTTTTATAAAATAGATGAG
This sequence comes from Campylobacter sp. IFREMER_LSEM_CL2194, assembly GCF_025771685.1. Lineage (NCBI taxonomy): Bacteria > Pseudomonadati > Campylobacterota > Epsilonproteobacteria > Campylobacterales > Campylobacteraceae > Campylobacter > Campylobacter sp. IFREMER_LSEM_CL2194. The sequence continues at coordinate 72,939 of NZ_JAKMQS010000001.1, read as the reverse complement.
GTTTTTTATAGACTTAAAAGCCTTGATGGTAAAGATTTTTCTTTTGTGATGATTGATCCTTATATGATCCGTCCTGATTATGATTTTGAAGTACCTGATTATTATCAAGAATTATTAGCTTTAAATGAACAAACTAATTTTGGTGTATTTGTTATTGTCGCTATTAATGAGCCATTAGAAGAATCTACAGTTAATTTTTTAGCACCTGTTGTGATGAATTATGATAATAATTCTTTAGTACAAGTGATTTTAGATACAAGCAAATATCCTAATTATTTTCAATCTGAAAAGATTTCAGCTTTTATTAAACAAGCAAAATAATGTCTGAAATTTATATTTTAGGAAATGGCGCTATGGCAAGTGCTATAGCTAAAGGTTTAAAAGATACTTATAAAGTAGTTATTGTTGCTAGGGATTTAAAAAAAGCTAGTAGCTTAAATTTAGAAGTTTTATCTTATGAAGAATTTGATTTAGAAGATAAAAATGTTATTTTAGCATTTAAACCTTATGCTTTAGAAGAAGTAGCTATTAAATTAAAAGGCAAGGCAAGATGGCTTATTTCAGTTTTAGCAAATACTACTTTTGAGCAACTTCATTGTGTTAATGCGCAAAATTATATAAAAATCATGCCAAATACAGCAGCTGAATTTAAAGCCTCAGCGACTGCGTATTTGATGGAAAATGATTTATATAAAGATGAAATTTTATCTTTGTTAAATACTTTTGGTAAAGCCATAAGTTTGCAAAATGAAAAAGAATTTGATGTGGCTATGGTTTTAAGTGGCTGTGCTCCTGCGTTTTTGGCTTTGGTAGCAGAAAGTTTAGCAAATGCAGGTGTGAAAAATGGTCTAAAAAATGAGCTTAGTTATGAGCTTACTCGTGCTTGTTTTGAAAGCTTTAGTGCTTTATTTAATCATACACATCCTGCTATTATTAAAGAAAAAATTTGTTCTCCAGCAGGAGTAACTATAAAAGGAATTGAAGCTTTGGAAAAAAGAGCTTTACGCGGTGCCTTTTTTGAAGCTTTTAATGCAAGTTTAAATAAATGAAGCAAGCTTTTAGTCTCCTAGAGCTTGCTTTTTGTATTGTAATTTTATCTTTTGTTTTTGGATCTTATTATCTTATATTTGCAAATAAATCTTTAAATGTTATATGGCAAAATCAAATCCTTTTTAATGAAGAAAAAGAATTATTTATGCAAAATCCTTCATATAAAGCAAAAGAAGTAAATATAAATACTTATAACTTTTTAGAATACACTAGTGATGAGTTTAAACTCAAATCTTTAAAAATAAAAGATTTATCCTATAAAGAAGCCTTTATAGATGAAAAAAGCTTTTAGTTTATTAGAGCTTGCGCTAAGCCTTGTTATCTTTGGTGTATTGATTGTTATCTTAAGCAATCCGGCTATACATCTTTATAATCATAGTTACAAAATTAAAAATTACAACACAGTATTTTTAAATTTAAATCAAACTTTGCTTAGTATGGAAAAAATTTATCATTCTTGTTTAAATGCAACATTGACAAGTAGTTCTTTTGAGTGCTATATGAGTGCAAATGATGATATTTTTTATGATGTATCATTGAAAAAATTAAACTTTAGTGGCATTATTTTAGAAAACAATGAAAGTTTTTTTAGTCCAAAAAGCAATTTACATTTTATAGAAAATGGAAGTTCTAAAGGAATTTTAAGTAATTATAAAGATATGCATAGTGAAAAAAAGTTGAAAATATATGCTAATGATTATATGTATTTTTATGATATAAAAAATTCAAAAATTTATAAAGCATTAGTGAATGATAGAGAGAAAATCCATTTTAATAATGAGAAATTTAGTGGATTTTATACTATTTTATATGCTTATGTTAGAGTATATTTAGAAAATGAAAATATTTATATGCAAATAGATGATTTAAATCATAACAAACGATCTTTTTTACTAGCTCAAAATATTTCAAAGCTTATTTTCAAGCAAGATGATAAGGCACTAAAAGTTTTAATATGTGATAAAAGTCAAAATGAATGTTTATTTAAGTGGATGTTTTTATGAAAAAATCGTTTGCTATGGTTTATACAATATCTTTTATTTTATTTGTCTCTTTTGTTATGGTATTTATAATAAAAATTTCTTCATATTCTCCAAGAATTATGAAAGATTTAACTCTTTATACTCAAGGAAAGATTTTGCTTTATGATGCAAAAGAGCTTTCTAAATATTTTTTATATCAAGCCTATTTAGAGGGTAAAGAATGTTTAAATGAATATAATTTTGAATATAATAATATAAAAATACGAATTGATTATGCTTATCCTTTAGGTGAGTGTAAAGAATATAAATTGATAGCAAATGATGTTAATGCAAAAAGCATTATAGCTGTAAATATTAGTGTGTTACTAAATGGTAATAAAGCGGTAAATGAAGAAGTGTTTTTACAAAAAAGTTTTTTTGTTTATCCTAAATTAGATTGAATGTAAGTTTGAACTCCAATGGCTATCATTTTTACCCCCATAGCCATAATAAAAACTAAAGCAATACGTGAAAAAACATAAAGTACAAGTTTTCCTATGACTTTTTCAATGGTAGCTGAAAAGTGAAATAAAGCAAAAATAAAAGCAAAGGTAAGTAGTACAGAAGCTATAGCTATAGTTAAATTTTGATCTTCTGAAATAACCACTATCGTTGAAAGTGTTCCAGGTCCTACTAGCATAGGAAATGCCATTGGAACTATACTTTTTTTCAATAATTCTTTATGACTTAATCCTTGATAATGTTGAAATTGAGAACTTGATGGAGTAAAAAGTAAGTTTTTAGTACTCATAATGATTAAAATCAAACCACCCGCAACTCGTAAATCATTAATATCTATTTTAAATAAATATTTCATAATAAACGGTCCAGAAAGTAAAAAAACTAAAACAATACAAAATGCAGTATAAATGATATTTCTAAAAAGTTTTTTTCTCGTATCAGCATCTAAGCCCTCAGTCATTGCGATAAATTGTGGAAGATTTCCAAAAGGATTTAAGACTGCTATAATAGCAACAGAAGCAAGTAAAATAGCATAAATTTCAGATTCTATATCTGAAAACATAAGACAACCTTTTATTTTCCCAAGCTTTTAAGCTTGGGATTGATTTAATAATTATAGTCCTTCAAAAGGATTAGTAACAACTTCTTTTCTATCTACGATATAAGGGATAAGTGCTACATGTCTTGCACGTTTAATAGCAACTTCAACCATTTCTTGGTGTTTTTTGCTAGTACCTGTTAAACGGCGTGGCATGATTTTAAATCTTTCTGATAAAGCATGTTTTAGCAATGCTGTATCTTTATAGTCTATGAAATCAACTTTAGCTTCTGTATATTTGCAATATTTACGTGAATATTTTCTTTTTTCTGCCATGTTTTTTCCTTTAAAATGGTAATTCTGTATCATCATCATATTTATCAATATCAATTTCCTTCATAGGAGCTTCCTTTTGAGGATTTTGATAAGTATTAGATGGGTTTGTTCTAGTTTGTACTTGAGCATAAGGATCAAAACTTTGTTGTTGGTTAAAATTTTGATTATAGCCATAATTTTGATTGTCAAAATTGTTTTGTTGGTTATTTTGTACAGTTGAACCTAGCATTTCTAAATTCTCAACTTGAATGCTGTGTTTTGATCTATTTTGTCCATTTTGATCGCTCCACTGCTCAAATCTCAAACGACCTTCAATTAAAACTTTACTACCTTTGTTAAGGTATTGATTAGCAATCTCTGCTGTTCTACCAAAAAAACTAATGTCGATAAAGCAGGTTTCTTCTCTTTTTTCTCCTGTATTTGTACTAAATCTTCTTGTTACAGCTATAGCAGAAGAGCCTATCGCGCTACCTGATGGAGCATAGCGCATCTCTATATCCCTTGTAAGATTACCTACTAAAACGACTTTATTAAACATTAATTAGCCTTCTGTATTTTCACTAGCTTTGATTTCTTTTTTATTTTGTTTGATACCTTTGCTTAGTTTTTCCCAAGCTGCAATTTCTTTTTTATTTTCATATTTTACGATTAAAAATCTAATTACTTCTTCAGTGATTCTTAATACCCTTTCAAGCTCTGCTATTAAATTTGTAGGAGCTTTGAAATAAATCACAAAATAAGTTCCTCTTTCGTATTTTTTAATTTTATACGCAAGTTTTCTTGTTCCCATTGGAACTACGCTTTCAATTTCTGCGCCATTTTTTGTAAGGACTTCTTTTACGAATTCCAACTTAGCACTTACTTCTTCTTCTGTAAGTGTCGGTTTTAATATGAATAAAACTTCATAATGTCTCATTTAATTTCTCCTTATGGATATAAAGCCTAAAATTTTTAGGCAAGGATTTTGCATAAAATGCAAATTTTATTTTACCATAAGTTTTCTTAATTTAACTTTTTAATATGGAGCTAAGTTGTAAAAGTGTTGCGATTAAAAACTCTTTTTTTTCTATTTTAGAATTCTTTTTTAATTCATATTCGCAATTACAAAGTGTTAAAAAGATATGTTTATATTGTGATATTTTGATCACAAGAGCTTGTTTTTGAAGATTTTGTGTCACAGAAATAGGCGGGGCATAGCCTAAAATTTCTTTTAAGTCTAAATTTCCATAAATTTTAACATGTAATGCAATTTTAAAAAGTCTAGAAAAATTTGCATATAAGGCGTTAATCAGTGCTATTTCATTATAATTTTCTAAAATATTTTCAAATTCGTTTCTTAAATCTTGTTTTTGCATTAATTTATCAAAAAAACTTTCAAAGTTAATAGTACTTAAGCTATAACAATGCTCTTGAATAATTTTTTCATCGATATTTAAACCGCTAAATTTATTTAACTCATTAGCTGCTAAATACAAATTCTCATTAAAATTATAAAAAAGAGCATAGAGGGCATTTTGAGTGATGTTAATATTTAATTCTTTGGCTTTTAAAGCTAGTAATTCCATACCTTCTTTGGCTGAATTTACCTTATAAAATCTACAAAAATTATTAGCAAAAATTTTTTCCGCTTCGCTTTGTTTGGAGCTTTCATCATAAATTTCAAGTAAAAAATAATTATCTTGCGAATTTTGACAAAGCTGTAAAAGTTGTTTGAGTTCTTTACTTGGGATTTTCTTTTGAGTTTTGATTTCTAGCAGTTTTCTCTCACTAAATAAGGAAGCACTAGATAAATAATCATAAGCTTGCTTAAAATCATATTCTTCAAAATAAAATCTTAAACTCTCATCAAAAGAGTATTTGTCTTTAATAAATTTAGCATAAAGCTCTATTTGGAAATTATCCGCTCCATAAAGTAAGAAAAAATTAGGAAAATTATTGCCATTAAGTAAGCTTTGGAGTTGATTTTTATACATCTTGGTTTCTTTCTAAACTAAAATGCTTGGTAATTTTACCAAAAATTTTAGCACTAACAATATCTACTTCAGTGATTTCTACTTCTACATTTTCTAATAAATTTGCCCTTGAACCTATGATGGTAATCAAAGCTCCTTTAATTTCATCATTTAATTTTACTTGTAATGAACTTTGATTTTCTACCACCAAAGCCTTAAATCTTTTTCCTATATTTTCTTTTGCCCATCTTGCAAATTTTCTATCCATGAAATGCCAAGCAACTTTATCCGCCTCTCTTTCTAGTAAGCTTAATTCCTCACAAGTACTTTGTATATTTAAAAGTAAATAATTAAACATTTTTTCATCATTGTTGATTTTGGCTTTTAAAAGTCTATGTAAAATAAGATCAGAATACCTTCTAATAGGACTTGTAAAATGGGTATATTTATCAAAACCTAAGCCAAAATGTCCCGCATTTTCACTAGAATATTCTGCCTTTTTTTGTGCTTTGATGATGAGCTTATCTACTTCTTCTCTTATATCTAGCTCATTTGCTAAGACTTGAATGTCTTTAAATAATTCTATGACATTATTTTTAGGATTAATATCTATACTAAGTGTTGAAAGATCAGCTAGTAATTGATCTATTTTTTTATAATCAGGACTTAAGTGATTTCTAAAAACTCCTATATCAATGAGTTTTGCTGCAGCTTTATTGGCTAAAAGCATGCAATCTTCGATTAAATTATGTGAGGCTGTGTCATTTTCAAGGCGTGTTTTTATGAGTTTGTTATTTTCATCTAAAGTCATTCTTAGCTCTTGGGTTTTAAACTCACAAGCATTTTTTAGACGTTTTTTGCGTAAATTTTGAGTGATTTTAAAAACTTCATAAAGCCAGTTAATCGCACCTAAATCTTCTTGCGTTTGTAAATACTCATCAACTTCATCATAATTAAAACGGCGTTTTGAGTTGATAATAGCCTCAAAAAGCTCTTCTTTAATCACTTCATTGTTTTGATCTAAACTTATTTTAAAACAAAATGCTAACCTATCTTCATTAGGTTTTAGTGAGCAAATATTTTCACTCAAAGCTCTTGGCAACATAGGTATGGCAATATGAGGAAAATAAATCGAAAAGCCTCTTGATCTTGCTTCTTTGTCAATAGCACTATAAGCATGCACATAAGCGCTTACATCAGCTATGGCTATATAAATGGCATGTTCATTTTTATCATAATAAATTGCATCATCAAAATCTTTTGCATCAATTGGATCAATGGTGCAAAAATTTAAATTTCTAAGATCTTTTCTTGATGGATACATACTTGCATCAACTTTATCTCCATAAGCTTTTGCTTCATTTTCACATAAATTATCAAAAATTGCATTTTTATTAAAAAGTGCTAAGGAAATTTTTTCATCCACAAAATCATCATCAATATGCCCTATCACTTCGGTGATATTATTATCATGATTTTCTATTTTTAAAATAGTTCCTAAAGGCAGGGCTTTTAAAGATTTTTGAGAGGCTTTTAAGGCACATGTAAGCCCTGTTTGAATATTTACTCCAAGGACTGCTTCGCCGTATTTTTTAGTCATAACCAAAGATGTTTCATGGGCTCTTTTAAGTATTAAAATAACTTTAGCACTTGGACGCTTTTTTTTAAGAGGGAGTAATTTTGCCACAACTATATCAGCATAATTTGCTCCTTTTAAATTTTTATTTTCTATGAGCAAATCACGCTTAAAAGCAGGATCAAAACTTTCTAAAAATCCCGTTCCATTAACAGAAATATCAATCTTACCAAAAGTAAAGCCATCTTTTAAATAGTATTTGTTTTTATAAAATTTAATAATATCACAAGTTAATAATTCTCTAATTATTTGCTTATTTTTATTGGTAATTTCATTAGCATTGAGACCATAACTTAGTTGATTAAATAATTCTTTCATAAGACTCTTTATAGTAATTTTTCAAAAGTTAAATTTTATCATAAAAGGATTAAATTTATATTTTTTAGTTATAATCTTTGCTTTAATTTTAATTTTAGGAGTGCATAATGGCTGTGTCAATTTATTATGATAAAGATTGTGATATCAATTTAATAAAATCAAAAAAAGTAGCTATTATAGGTTTTGGCTCTCAAGGTCATGCTCATGCTATGAATTTAAGAGATAGTGGTGTAGATGTTATCATAGGCTTAAAAGAAGGCGGACAAAGTTGGGCAAAAGCTCAAAAAGCAAATTTTATAGTAAAAAGTGTAAAAGAAGCTACTAAAGAAGCAGATTTGATTATGATTTTAGCTCCTGATGAAATTCAAAGTGAAATTTTTAATGAAGAAATTAAACCTGAATTAAAGGCAGGTAAAACTCTAGCATTTGCACATGGATTTAATATCCATTATGGACAGATTGTTGCTCCAAAAGGCATAGATGTGATTATGATAGCTCCTAAAGCTCCTGGTCATACTGTAAGACATGAATTTAGTATAGGTGGGGGTACTCCTTGTTTAATTGCTATTCACCAAGATGAGAGTAAAAATGCTAAAAATTTAGCTTTAAGTTATGCTAGTGCTATAGGTGGTGGTAGAACAGGTATTATAGAAACGACTTTTAAAGCTGAAACTGAAACAGATTTATTTGGTGAGCAAGCAGTGCTTTGTGGAGGACTTAGTGCTTTAATCCAAGCTGGTTTTGAAACCTTAGTTGAAGCAGGATATGAGCCTGAAATGGCGTATTTTGAGTGTTTACATGAAATGAAATTAATTGTGGATTTGATTTATCAAGGCGGTATTGCTGATATGAGATATTCTGTTTCTAATACAGCTGAATATGGAGATTATATCACAGGGCCTAAGATTATTACCAAAGAAACTAAAGAGGCTATGAAAGGTGTTTTAAAAGACATACAAAATGGAAGTTTTGCTAAAGATTTTATCTTAGAAAGAAGAGCAAATTTTGCAAGAATGCACGCAGAGCGTAAATTAATGAATGATTCTTTGATAGAAAAAACAGGACGCGAACTTCGCGCTATGATGCCTTGGATTAGTGCTAAAAAATTAGTTGATAAAGATAAAAACTAATTTGAAAACTATAAATAAAAAATACAAAGTGCTTCTAGCACTTTGTCTTATTGTGTTTGGAATTTTTCTTTTTGCATTTGGAGCTTTGTTTTTAAAAAAAGAAGAAAATAAAACCTTAGACTATAATCAAACCATAGTTAAAAAAGAACCATTACCACCTACAAAAGAGCAAGAAAATAATTTTAGTTTTAATGATATAAATTTGACTTTAGAAAATGAAAAATTAGAATTTTTAGATAAAAATATTAGTGAAATTTTAAATTTAAACCCTGTAAATACAGAGTTAAATCAAACTAAAGAGGATAATCAAACTTTAATTTTAGAAGTAATAGATCAAAATACAAGCAAAGAATTAATCAATAAAGAGCAAAATATATCAGATAAAAATGAGGATAATAAAACTCAAATCCTAGTGCAAAAAAATACCAAACCTCGTCTAGCAATTATCATAGATGATATGGCAAGTCACACTCATGTAGATATGCTTAAAAAAACAAATTTAAAATTAATCCCATCTTTTTTTCCACCTGATAAACGCCATCCTTATACAGCTGAGTTTGCAAAGGATTTTGACTTTTTTATGGTGCATTTGCCTCTTGCTGCTATAAAATATGACAAGGCAGAATTAAACACTTTACACCCTAGTGATGATATGCAAAAAATAAGCAAGCGCGTAGCTTTTGTAAAAGAGCAATTTCCAAAAGTAAAATTTATTAACAACCACACAGGAAGTTTATTTACTGCAAATAAGCAGGCTATGGAAAAATTATTTAGCGCCTTTAAACAAAATGATTTTATTTTTGTAGATTCAAGAACTATAGGAAATTCTAAAGCTAAAAATTTAGTAAGTCATTTTGAACAACCTTATATAGCTAGAGATGTTTTTTTGGATAATGAAGATGATATAGCATATATTAAAAACCAACTCAGACAAGCAGTAGAAGAGGCAAAAAAGAAAGGTTTTGCTATTGCTATTGGTCATCCAAGAGAAAAGACTTTTAAAGCCTTGGTGCAAAGTAAAGAATTGCTAAATTCAGTTGAGCTTGTGTATTTAAATGAAATTTATTGAGAATATTGAAGATTTTAAAAATCTTTTAAATCCGCCTTCAAAGATTTATTATAAAGGTAATTTAGAGCTTTTAAATGCTAGAAAAGTAGCTGTTATAGGTTCTAGAAAAATGAGTGTTTATACCAAAAATTGTCTTGTTGAATTGGTGACTTTGTTAAAAAAAGCTAAGGTTTGTGTGGTAAGTGGCGGGGCTTTGGGGGTTGATATCCAAGCAGCTAAAATAGCTTACCCTCAAACCATAGCTATATTTGCTAATGGGCTTGATGAGATTTATCCAAAAGCAAACACAAATGAAATTTTAAATATTTATGAAAATGCATTAGCCTTAAGTGAAAATGAAGGAAATTACAAGGCAAAACCCTATGATTTTTTATTAAGAAATAGACTTATTATTGCTTTAAGCGAGGTTGTTATAATAGCTCAAGCTGATTTAAAAAGTGGTTCTATGCAAAGTGCAAGACTTGCTTTAGGTATGAATAAACCTATATATGTATTACCTCATAGGAAAAATGAAAGCGAAGGAACAAATTTGCTTTTAGCTACAAAAAAGGCAAATTTAATTCATGATTTTGATGAATTTGCAAAAATGTTTGGAGAGCTTCATTATGAGCAAAGTGAAGATGATTTGTTAAGTTTTTTAAAACATGAAGACGATTTAGAAAAAGTTTTGAAAAAATTTGGCGATAGAGTTTATGAGTATGAACTTGAGGGTTTAGTGGAAATATCTGGAGTGAAAATAAGATCTTGCTTATGAAAACTTTAGCATTAGATATAGGCTTAAAGCGTATTGGTGTTGCTTTGTGTGTTAATAAAAGTATAGCTATGCCACTTGAAGCTATTATTAGAAAAAACCGTAACCAAGCAGCAAATGAGGTAAAAAAGTACATCAAAGAGTATGATATAAATACTTTAGTAGTAGGAATTCCTTTAGGTGGATCTAGTGAAGATGAAATGCGAAAAAGGGTGGAACATTTCATATCTTTACTTGATTTTGACAAAGAAGTTTTTTTTGTCGATGAGAGTTTTAGTTCTAAAAATGCACAAGAACTTGGCATGGTGAATTTAAAGAAAAAAGATGGCAAACTTGATTCTTTAGCTGCGTATTTGTTTTTAAAGGATTTTTATGGCCTTACTTGATTTAAATACAACTTTAGATGAAATTTATACAAAAGAGCAAAAAGAACAAATCCTTCAAAGTTTTAATCAAGAAAAATATATTAATATTTTTAGAAATTCCTTGCTTGTTGATAATGATGAATTAGAAGAAATTTTAAATAATGAAAATATAGAATTTGAAAAAATTGATCTGAATTGTTATAAAATTCCAAGTATCTTCAAAAGCAAACTAAGCTCAATGAAAGCTTTTAATGAGGGTAAGTTTTATATACAAAATTATTCTTCGTATTTATGCGCTAAAACTTTGGGTGTTAAAGCTGGTGAGAGTGTATTGGATATGTGTGCAGCTCCTGGTGGAAAAAGTCTAAATTTAGCTAATTTTATGCAAAATGAGGGTTATTTAGCAAGTTGTGAATTATCTAAAACACGTTTTTTTACCTTAAAAAAAACTATGGAAAATTATCAAGTTAAAATTGCAAAATGTTTCTTAAAAGACGCACGCATTATAGGCAAGGCTTGTCCTTTGAAATTTGATAAAATTTTACTTGATGCACCTTGCTCAACTTTTGCAAAAATGGGTTTTGAAATCCAAAAAAACACAAAAGAAATTAAGCAAATTGCAAATTTGCAAAAAAAGCTTTTGCATTCAGCATTATTAGCTTTAAAACATGGCGGAGAATTAGTATATAGCACTTGTACATTTTTAAGAGAAGAAAATGAAGCAGTTTTAGAAAATGCATTAAGAAATGAAAATTTTAAATTAGAATTGCTTGATTTTAATTTGATTAATGTTGATTTTATATGTGCAAAGAGTGATGAATTTGATTTATCATTTGCTAAAAGAGTTTTACCAGATGACTATGCAGATGGGTTTTTTATAGCAAAAGTGAAAAAATATTAAAAATTAATAAAATTAAATGTGAAAAATGTTTTTTAGTTTAAAACTTAAAGTGCTATTTTTAGGTGCTTAGAAGGTAAATTCACACTGTGAAACTCTTGTGAATAAAACGATGAAATTTTGAAAACTTAAATTAAAGTAGTAGTAAATAAATGTAATAAAAAATGTATAAAGATAAATAAGCACGAAGCTTATTTATCTCTTAAATTTAATTCGCTAATTAATTTAGAATAAGCTTGATAATCTTTTCTTTTTAGATAAGATAAAAGTCTTTTTCTTTGACCAACAAGCTTTAAAAGACCTAAGCGAGAAGAAAAATCTTTTTTGTAGATTTTTAAATGTTCTGTTAAATCTGAAATTCTTGCGCTTAAAAGTGCGATTTGAACTTCTGGAGAACCTGTATCTCCTTCTTTTCTAGCAAATTTTGCAACTATTTCTGCTTTTTTAGCCGAATCTAAAGCCATAATAGACCTCCTGAGCGGTATTAAAATAAAAAGTGTAATTATAACTAAAAAACCAAAAAGAATGCTGAAATTTAAAAAATATGAAATTTAATATTTATCGATACTTATTTTTGATATAATAAAAATTTTTATTAATAACCAATAATATATTTTATTTATAACTTGAAAGGAACAAATGTTATTTACCAAAGCTAGCGAATATGCTTTATTATCTTTAATTCATATAGCAAAATCCCAAGAACCACAAGATGTAGATACTATGTCAAATGTCTTAGATATACCTAAAAGTTTTTTAGCAAAAATTTTACAAGCTCTTGCTAAAGATGCACTTTTGAAGTCTTACAAGGGAGCTAAGGGTGGTTTTGCGCTTATTAAGCAGCCAAGTGAATACACTTTAAAAGAAATTATCAATAGCGTAGAGAAAAAATCTATTAATGTTTTTGAATGTAGTAATGGAATTTGTCCTTCTCAAAAAGAGGATAATTGCAAAATTATGCCAGTTTTAGTGAAACTTCAAAATAAAATCGATGATTTTTTAGTTTCTATTACCTTAGAGGATATTATTCAAAATAATGGCTAAAAGAGATATTTTTAGCTTAGTATTGCCTTGGGTTGCTCCGCTTGTTGCACCTATTTTAAAGGCAAAAAGTTTAACTATAGTAGCCGTAATTATTGCAATTTTAGCAATTATTATAGTGCCTTTACCAAGTATAGTTTTAGACTTTTTTCTTGCTTTAAGTATTGCCATTTCAGTTTTAATTATTTTAATTTCTTTGTATATACCAAAGCCTACGGATTTAACAACTTTTCCAACGTTGATTTTGATCATCACACTTTTTAGGCTTTCACTTAATATTGCTACAACGCGTATGATTTTGAGTGAGGGTCATCAAGGTCCAGCAGCTGTTAGTGATATAGTGGCAAGTTTTGGTGAATTTGTTGTTGGTGGCAATTATGTTATAGGTATGGTTGTTTTTTGTATTTTGGTTTTGATTAATTTTATGGTTGTAACCAAAGGTAGTACAAGGGTTTCTGAGGTTCAAGCAAGATTTACCCTTGATGCAATGCCAGGTAAACAAATGGCTATTGATGCGGATTTAAATGCAGGTTTGATTGATGAAAAAACTGCACGTGCAAGACGCCAAGAAATTATAGCCGAAGCAAATTTTTATGGAGCAATGGATGGTTCTTCTAAATTTATAAAAGGGGACGCTGTTGCTGGGATTATTATCACCATTGTAAATTTAATTGGCGGGTTTATGATAGGTTATTTTCAGCATGATATGGAGCTTGGAGAATGTGCTTCAACTTATACTATATTAACAATAGGTGATGGACTTGTTTCTCAAATTCCTGGGCTTATCACTTCAACAGCAACTGCAATTATCATCACGCGTGCTAGTAAAGATGAGGATAATTTTGCTGAAGGTTCTATTAATCAGCTTTTAGGAGAATACAAAACACTATTAATTGTAGGTTTTGTTTTATTTATTTTTGCTTTAGTGCCTGGTTTACCACATTTTTCTTTGGGTTTTATGGCTTTGGTGTTTTTGGGTCTTGGTTATATGATAAAACAAGTGCAAGAAGGTAAAATTCAAATCAATACAATTTCGGCTAAAAAATCCCAAGAAGCTGATGAGCAAGAGCAAGCTAAACCTCAAAAACGCAGTGAGGAAGAAATTTTAAAAGAAGAAGAAAACAAAATCACAGATATTTTAAAATTAGAAATTTTAGAATTAGAATTAGGTTATGGACTTATTAAATTAGCAGAAAGTGAATTAACAGAGCGTATTAGATCAACAAGACGCAATATAGCTCAAAGTTTAGGCTTTTTGATGCCAAAAATTAGAATTAGAGATAATTTACAATTAAAGCCTAATGAATATACTTTCAAGCTCAAAGGTGTGGGTATAGCTAGTGCTGAAATTTATCCAGATAAATATCTGGCTATGGATAGTGGATTTATCACTGAGCCTATCGAGGGTATAGCTACTAAAGAACCTGCTTTTAATTCTGATGCTTTGTGGATAGAATCATCTTTAAAAGATGAGGCAACGTTAAATGGTTATATTGTAATTGATCCAGCAAGTGTGATTTCAACCCATATGAGTGAGCTTATAAAAGCTAATGCTTCAGAGCTTTTAACTAAACAAGAGGTTCAAAATTTATTGGATAAAATCAAAAATGATTATCCTATCGTGGTAGATGATTGTTTAAGAGTTGCTAGTATAGGTTTAATCCAAAAAGTTTTAAAAGCTTTACTTAAAGAACATATTCCTATTAAAGATATGCTTACAATTTTAGAATCAATTAGTGATATAGCTGAAGTAAGTAAGAGTTTGGATATGATTATTGAGCATGTAAGGGCTTCTTTAGCAAGAGCAATTACAAATTTATATGTGGATGAAAAAGGACAAATTAGCTTTTATATTTTTGATGCTGCTGCGGCTGCAAAATTAATGGAGCATGTGCAGTTTAAAGATGGTTCGTATCATTTAATGATAAATGTAGCTCAAACCGGCGCTTTGGTAGAAGCTTTAAAAGCTGAACTTGCAAGCGTGGCAAATACAAGAATTAAGCCTTTCTTGCTTTGTGTTGAGCCACAACTTAGAAAATTTATCGCTGATATTTGTTCTAATTTTGGTATTAATATTACGGTTTTAAGTTTTGCTGAGATTGCAGAAAATACCAAATTTGAAACAGAAGGTATCATAAAAGTTGATAATTTATAAAGGAAAAATATGAAAATTTATCATCTTTCACATACGGATTTAGATGGTTATGCTTGTCAGTATGTGCTAGATTTTTATTTTAAGAATTGTTATTTTTATAATTCTAATTATGGTAAAGAGATTAATGAAAATTTTAATGTGATTTTTAAAAATATAGAGGAAGATTTAAAGCAAAATCCTAATGAAGAATTTGTGATTTTAATCACGGATTTAAATTTAACTTTAAGTCAATGTGAAGATTTTCAAAAAGCTATAGAAGGTAAAAAAATCAAGCTTTTACTTTTAGATCATCATCAAAGTGGCTTAGAGTGTATGCAAAAATATCCTTGGTATTTTTTAGATGATAAAAGATGTGCTACTAAGATTGTTTATGATTTTTTTAGTAAATGTTATGGCGAAAATAAGGCTTTGTCAGAATTTGTAGATGTGGTAAATGCAGTAGATATTTGGTTGAGTGAAGATGAGAACTTTGAACTTGGAAAAGTATTACTTGGTATGGTTTCTGGAGCAAAAGAAATCAATAGAGTAATGTTTGCACAAGAAAATATCAAATATCTTTTTTATCTTTTTGATGTTTGTAGAAAATACATTCATCAAAAAAATGCTCATATTAATTTAGATGATGATTTGCATGGCTTAAAAAAATCTTTTTTTAAAAAAGAAAATGATGATACTTTAAGCAATTTAATTTCCAAATTTGTGGTAGAAAGACTAAGTGTAAATAAAGAAAAATTTAGTGTATTTTATAAAGGAAGTAAAGGTTTATTAACTTCAAATATAGGCAATACTTCTGTAATTGGAAATGATTTTTTAATGCAAAATCCCGATTTTGATTTTTTTGTTGATCTTAGTTCAAGAAAAACCTTAAGTTTTAGAGCAAATAATAAAATCGATGTGAGTTTGATGGCTAAAAGCTTGGTCAATGGGGGAGGGCATAAAAATGCTAGCGGTGGATTGTTCGCTGCGTATAAAGATAGCTCTAGCTATGATTTTATAAAAGCACAATTTGTGGATTTGATTAAAAGCAAAGAATTAAAGGAAAATAATGAAAACAAATCATGATTTTAAAGAAGAAATAGAAAATTTACAATATGAATTAAGCATAGTTTTAGAAGCAATGCTCTTGTTTGCTGGGGTAAAAAGAGCAAAATTAGAAAAAGCAATTGGACTTTATATTGATTGTATTGATGAGGTTTGTCAAAATATTCAAAAAGAAGGAGTTGATGAGATCTTAGAAGTAGTGGAGTACTTAAAAATTCATCATAAAGATTTATTTGAATGAAAATTTTATTATTGCTTTTTATGGGAATTTTTTCTTATGCAAATATCTATGAAGATCTAAGTGATTTTGCTTACAATAAACAAAACACGCTAAATTTAAGCTCAAGTCAAGCTTTATTTTTAGAATACAAACAAAACAAACAAGCTTGTGTGGATATAGTACTTGCTAAAGATAAGGTTTTTGTGGTTAAAATTTATCCATTATGTGAAAATTTAAATGAAAAAAGTCTAAATGAATACTTAAATACGCAATTTATAAGTTTATACGCTAAAGATTTATCAAAACTAAGAAAAGAAATTGCTGATATTAAAAATATTATGCGTGATTTTATGATTTATTATACCTTACATCAATCTTTTGCAGATGAAATTAAGAAAATGAGTAAAAATGATAAATTACAAGCATATGAACTAGATGAGAAAAAAGGTGGAAAAATTCTTTACAAGGTTAATAATCAAGCTTGTGTAGTTTTTGATTTGTATTTAGATGAAAATTTGCAAGCTAGTATGCAAGTAAGTGGAATGGAAAATTTGGATAAAACTTGTATGGATTTAATCTCATCCCCTGATTTTAAAGACTTATCCTTCACAGAAGAGGGTATGAGAAAATATAAATTAAAAAACTAATCTAAAAAATCTTAAATAATATAACTTTAAAATTCTACTTAAAGCCATTTTTTTTCTTTCTATATTGGAAAACACATAAGCTTCAAGATCTTGCTTTTCTCTTAAAGTAAGATTTTTCATTATTGTAAACCTTTTAAAAAATATTGCTAGACGCAATTATATTATCTTTTCTTTTAAAAAAACTGAAAAAGAAATTTTTATATATTATATATAAATGGCTAAATAAACTTTAGTTATATAGACTAAATAATTTTAAATATTTTTATTTAAAAATAACTTGACATTATTATACTAAAGTTGTATAATTATTTTGTCACTTAAAAACATTGAGTGCTAAAATAAAAAATTTAAGGTTTTGTAGTGAAGTCTTATAGTAAAAAAGATTTAATTTTAAAAACCATCATTGAGACGTATCTAGAGGGTAATAATCCTGTGGGTTCTAATGAGTTAAATCATAAAGTAAGCATACCTGCTTCTACTATAAGAGTTTATTTTAAAAAATTAAGCGATGAGGGTGTATTAACACAACTTCATATTAGTAGTGGTCGTATACCAACTTTTAGTGCTATGAAGGCTTATTGGTATGAGCAACTTTGCGAAAATGAGATTGTGATTAATGATCTTGCTTTGCTAGAGTTTTTGCTTGATAAGTTTGAAATTTATACCTTAGTTTATGGTGGCGATGAGCTTATTTTGCAAGATATTACTAAGGTTAATGATAAATTCATCATACTTGATTTTGGACAAAATGAGTTTGTTTTAAGATTTAGCCAAGATAGTCTGGTTTTCTTGCAAAGACTTATAGGGCTTGATCTAAAAAGTATTGAAAATTTAGCTTTTAGAGTTGAGTTTAAAGAGTTATTGGAAAAAATAACTATGCTAAAAGAAGCTATGGTTTATTATAGATATAATGAGAGTAAAGCTTATCAAATTTATCAAAATGATGAATTTGCTAAGCTTTTATCTCCTCAAATTGGATTTTATTTTAATGATAAATTGCAATTTGATCCTTTATTTGAAGAGGGTTTTATGGGGTTAAAGCTTAAGAGTACATTTTTAGGTAAAGAATCTAATGTGGTTTTTGCCGGTAGTGTGTATTCTGATTTTAAAACAATGTTAAATATTATAAAGGAGGCTGCGTGAGCGAAGAAAAGCAAAATGAGCAAATGCAAGAAGAAGCAGTGGAAAATTCAGAAAGTCAAAACAATGAATTAGAAAAACTTCAAGCAGAGTATAATGAGTTAAAAGATACTTATTTAAGAGCAAATGCTGAATTTGAAAATATCAAAAAAAGAATGGAAAAAGAAAAAATTTCAGCAACAATTTATGCAAATGAAAGTTTTGCTAAAGATTTGCTTGATGTAGTTGATGCATTAGAGGCGGCTATTAATGTAGAAGCCAATGATGAATTAAGTTTAAAAATCAAAGAAGGGGTTCAAAACACTTTAGATTTGCTTTTGAAAAAACTTGAAAAACATATGGTTAAGGTAATAGAAGCAAATGGTGAGTTTGATCCAAATTTACATGAGGCGATGTTTCATGTTGAAAGTGCTGATCATGAAAGCAATCATATCGTTCAGCTTTTACAAAAGGGTTATATGATGAATGATAGAGTGATTAGATCAGCAAAAGTTAGTGTTGCAAAATAAAATTTAATAAAAAGGATAAAAAATGGCAAAAGTTATAGGTATAGATTTAGGTACAACAAATTCTTGTGTGAGTGTATATGAAAGAGGTGAGAGTAAAGTTATCCCAAATAAAGAAGGTAAAAATACTACTCCTTCAGTAGTTGCTTTTACAGATAAAGGTGAAGTTTTAGTTGGAGATAGTGCTAAGCGTCAAGCTGTGACTAATCCTGAAAAAACTATTTATTCTATAAAAAGAATCATGGGTTTGATGATTAATGAAGAAGCGGCAAAAGAAGCTAAAAATCGCTTACCTTATCATATCACAGAGAGAAATGGGGCTTGTGCGATTGAAATAGCAGGTAAAATTTATACTCCACAAGAAATTTCAGCAAAAGTTTTAATGAAGTTAAAAGAAGATGCAGAGGCTTTCTTGGGCGAAAAAGTAGAAGATGCGGTTATTACTGTTCCAGCGTATTTTAATGATGCACAAAGAAAAGCTACAAAAGAAGCAGGACAAATTGCAGGATTGAATGTATTAAGAATTATTAATGAACCAACTGCAGCAGCTTTGGCTTACGGACTTGATAAAAAAGAAAGTGAAAAAATTGTAGTTTATGATTTAGGTGGCGGTACATTTGATGTTACTGTGCTTGAAACAGGTGATAATGTTGTAGAAGTTTTAGCAACCGGTGGTAATGCATTTTTAGGCGGTGATGATTTTGATAATAAATTAATCGACTTTTTAGCAAATGAGTTTAAAGATGAAACAGGTATTGATCTTAAAAACGATGTAATGGCTTTACAAAGATTAAAAGAAGCAGCTGAAAATGCTAAAAAAGAATTAAGTTCAGCTAATGAAACTAATATTAATTTACCATTTATCACAGCTGATGCAAGTGGTCCAAAACACTTAACTAAAACTCTAACAAGAGCTAAATTTGAAAGTATGATTGATGGCTTAGTTGCTGAAACTATTAGTAAGATTAACGAAGTAGTAAAAGATGCAGGACTTGACAAAAATGAAGTAAAAGAAATCGTTATGGTGGGTGGTTCTACTCGTGTTCCACTGGTACAAGAAGAAGTTAAAAAAGCTTTTGGAAAAGAGCTTAATAAATCAGTAAATCCTGATGAAGTTGTTGCAATAGGTGCGGCAATTCAAGGTGCGGTTATTAAAGGTGATGTTAAAGATGTATTATTGCTTGATGTTACTCCACTTTCTTTGGGTATTGAAACTTTAGGTGGTGTGATGACTAAAATCATTGAAAAAGGTACAACTATACCAACTAAAAAAGAACAAGTTTTCTCAACTGCTGAAGATAATCAAAGCGCAGTTACCATCAATGTTTTACAAGGTGAGAGAGAATTTAGCCGTGATAATAAATCTTTAGGAAATTTCAATCTTGAAGGAATTCCACCAGCACCTCGCGGTATGCCACAAATTGAAGTAACTTTTGATATTGATGCAAATGGTATTTTAACAGTTAGTGCAAAAGATAAAGCTACAGGTAAAGCTCAAGAGATTAAAATCACAGGTTCAAGTGGACTAAGTGAAGAAGAGATCAATAATATGGTAAAAGATGCAGAGCTTCACAAAGAAGAAGATAGAAAACGCAAAGAAGCAGTAGAAGCTAGAAATGCTGCTGATAGCTTAGTACATCAAGTAGAAAAATCTTTAAGTGAGCTTGGAGATAAAGTAGGCGATGATGATAAAGCAAATATTCAAAAAGCCTTAGATGAGTTAAAAGAGACATTGAAAAATGCTAATGCTTCTAAAGAAGAAATCGAAGGCAAAATGAAAGCTTTAAGTGAAGTTTCTCATAAATTAGCAGAAAATATGTACAAAAAAGAAGAACCAAACGCTCAAAAGAAAAAAGACGATGATGTAATCGATGCTGAAGTTGAGTAAAAACTAAACTAGAAGCCTTGTTGCTTCTAGTTTAATCAATATATTTTTTACAATCTTCCTTAAAATAATTTCTATCAAATCTTGCAAAATTATCATTATTTGGTACTTTATAGCATTCGCTGAAATTTTTAGCCTTAAGAATTTTGACATAAAAACTAGGAATGGCTATGTTGTTTTTAATACGTTTTGGCTTATCATCATAAAGTACTAAATTTAAGACTTCTAATTCTTTATTTTTCTTTGCTAAATATCTTTCTCTTTGTTCGATTTCATTCCAAATTTCTGCATTAATATCTTTTTTTTGCGGAGTTATGTTGCTCATTAAAAAAGTGCTAAGTTGAGCTTGTGGGGTTGCATTCATGGATTGATTTGGCACGACATGTCCTCTTGTATAACCACTTCTTAAATAATCCTCCCAATAAGTTCTGTATTTTTTAGGTATGTTGGTATCTTCTTGAAATCTTGGGCGTTTTTTGATGTGTCCTTGATTTAAAATTTTAGCTTCTAATTTATAAGCAATTGCCTTAGTGCCTTTATAATTATAATCATAACAATTAATATAATAATATTTATCCATCAATAAAGAGCAGTCTTTAAAATAAGCTTTAAAGCTAGGATACAATTCATATTGAGTGTAAGCAAAAGAGCTTAAAGCTAAGGCGCAAAGTGCTAAAACTTTTTTCATACTAAAAGCTTTCTTACCATTTCATTAAGTCTTTTACCATCAACGCTTGCGCCAAAAGCTGCTTTAGCTTCTTTCATCAAAATACCTTGTTCTTTTAAAGAGCTAATTTGTAATTTATCTATAAGTTTTTTTAGCTCACTTTCTAATTCCTCATCGCTAAGTTGTTTTGGTAAATAAGTACTTAAAATAGCTACTTCTTGGAGTTCCTTTTGTGCTAAATCTTCTCTAGAGCCTTTAGAAAAAGCCAAAGCTGCTTCATTTCGTTTTTTAATCTCACTTGCAATGATTTTATATATTCTTTCATCACTAAGCGTAATTCTCTCATCAACTTCTATTTGTTTAAAGCTAGCATTAAGTGTTCTTAAAGTGTTTCTTTTGAAATCATCTTTATTACGCATAGCTTCTTTGATATCTTCTAAAATTTGATCTTTTAAACTCATTTTTTCTCCTTTAAAATTTGATATTTTTAAAATGTGCTATACACACACCTTCTCTAACACCATCATCAATCACAATGAGCTTTTGTTTATTAAATAAAGCAAAAAGTATCATTGAACCTGCTATGAGGTATTTTTTTCTATTTTCCCCAAGGTAAATTTTAGCTTTTTCTTGTTCTAAATTCCAAATTTTTAATGCAAAATCAAAAAAATCTTTGCGTTTGAGTATTTTGCCATTTACATTTTCTTCTAGGTAATCTTTGTATTTTATGTTTTGTTTATAAGCACAAAGTGTGGTGGGTACTCCTGAATTTAATATGAAAAAATTTCCTTTTAATTTTATATCTTTACTAAGATTAAAAGCTTTTAGGGCAAGTTGTTTTAAATGCGCAGGGTAGGGGCTTAGATGAATTTTTAATTTTTCATCTTTAATACGTGCAAGATTTTGTGGATATTTTTTAAAAAATCTTACATAAGCACTTGGTTTTATGGCTTTAAAATGCATTCTTTCATAAAAACTAATAATTCCAAAATCATAACTTTTGCTAAACTTTTCATTTGAAATTTCACAAGAAGCACCGCCTAAATCACAATAGTTTAGGTCTTTTCTAAAAAGCTTAAGAGCTTTAAGACGCTCTTGCATACCTAAAATACTTAGTTTTGCTTCAGTTTTTGCATCGATTAATTTTACATCAAGTTTAAATTCTTTTTGAATTTTTTCAAAAATAAACTCAGTATTTTTTGCTTTTCTAAAAGCAGCTGTGGCGACTGCTTTGGCTTGACTTAAGTCATAATTTTTTTCTTTTAAGATTTTTAAAGCGTTAAAAATTCTTTCTATGGCTTCATCGCTAATGATGTCATTTTGCATATTTTTAGCTGTCCCTATGATAAATTCTTCGCTTTTTAGTTTATTAAAATTCTCATCCATTAAAACAGCTCTTAATGTATTTGAACCCATATCAATACCTAGCACTAGCTCTCCTTAAAAAATTTAAAGTATAATAGCAAAAAACTTATAAGGAAAACTTATGCTTTTAGGGGTTAATATCGATCATATAGCAGTTTTAAGAGAAGCTAGAAAAGTAAATGATCCTGATTTGCTTGAGGCTGCTTTTTTGAGTGCAAATTTAGCTGATCAAATCACTATCCATGTAAGAGAAGATCGTCGCCATGCTAATGAGTTTGATTTAGAAAATATCTTAAAATATTGCAAATGTGTAGTGAATTTAGAATGCTCTATTGATATGATAGAATATGCTTTAAAATACAAACCCTCACGCGTTACTTTAGTGCCTGAAAAAAGACAAGAACTTACAACAGAAGGTGGTTTAAATTTAGATAATGAAAAACTACAAGAAGCCATTAATGTTTTAAAACAAGAGCAAATCGAAGTTTCTTTATTTATTGATCCTAATTTAGAAGATATCAAAAAATCATCTTCTTTAAATGCTGATTTTATAGAGCTTCATACAGGCTTGTACGCTAATATTTATAATGCACTATATACTAATATCAATCAAACTTCTTATGCATTGCCTGAATTAATTTTAAGTAAAAATGAACTCAAAAAGCTTTTAGAAAATGAACTCCAAAGATTAAGACAAAGTGCAAGTTTGGCTAAGAGTTTAAATTTAAGAGTAGCAGCTGGACATGGGCTTAATTATAAAAATGTAAAAAATATTGTAGATATTTTAGAAATAGAAGAGTTAAATATAGGCCAAAGTATAGTAGCAAGATCGGTTTTTGTGGGCTTAGAAAAAGCTATATTGCAAATGAAAGCTTTGATTAAAAGATGAAAAAAATTGCTATTAGCATAGGGGATTTAAATGGCATAGGTATGCAAATTTTATTATCTTGTCATGATGAGCTAGTAAAAATTTGTGATCCTTATTATTTTGTGCATTATGAATTATTTCAAAAAGCAAATAAACTTTTGAAAATAAATCCTAAATCTAAAATCAATTTAGTTGAAATTTCTAATGCTTCAAAACTACAGTTTACCTTTAAAGAAGAAAAAGAAAATTTTTTAATTTATGAGTTTTCATATCAAGCTAGTAAAATTATTGATTTTGATTTTGAGTTAAATCCTGCGAATTTAGACGCTAAAAGCGGGGTTTATTCTTTTTTAAGTTTTGAAGGAGCTAGTTATTGTACGCATTTGTTTTTAGATGCTTTGGTAACTTTACCGATTAATAAAAAAACTTGGCAAATGGGGGGAGTGAGTTATAAAGGTCATACTGAGGCACTAAGAGATTTTTTCAAACAAGATGCTATTATGATGTTAGGGTGTGATGAGCTTTTTGTGGCTTTATATACTGAGCATATGGCTTTAAGAGATGTTTTTAAAGAGATTAAGGCTTTTAAAGTTGTACAATTTTTAATTAATTTTTATCAATGCACTTTATTTGAAAAAATTGGAGTTTTAAGTTTTAACCCTCATGCAAGTGATAATGGCGTAATAGGCGGAGAAGAAGAGCAGGAAATAAAAAAAGCTATAAGAATGGCAAATGTATTTTTAAAAGATTACACGTTGAATTTGCAAAATTTAGAAAATGAAGATTTTTTAAGTCAAAAAGAAAAAGAACTTTCTTGTAAGGAAAATACTTATTTAAGTGAGCCTTTGGTGGCTGATAGCGCTTTTACCCCTTTTGCGTTAAGTAAATGCAAGTATTTAGTGAGTATGTATCATGATGTAGGCTTAGCACCTTTAAAGGCTTTGTATTTTGAAAAAAGTATTAATGTGAGTTTAAATTTACCTATAATTCGTACTAGCGTTGATCATGGCACAGCTTATGATAGGGCTTATAAAAATGAAAAAATTAATTTACAAAGTTATATGCAAGCAGTGAAATCTGCTTTGCAATTTTTAAAAATCAAAGAAAAAACTAAGTAAAAGTTACTAAAATTAATTCATTAAAATAAATTCTTAAGGAGAATACTTGAGTAAAGATAATGCTATTGCATTTTTTATTTTTATTGTGAGTGTTTTATGTTTTTTTGTTTGGGGATATAATTATATTCCTAATAATTCCATGATATTATTTATCCTTGCTAGTATATTTGGTATTTTTATGGCCTTTAATGTCGGTGGTAATGATGTAGCAAATTCATTTGGTACTAGCGTAGGCGCTAAAACTGTTACTATAAAACAAGCTTTGATTATTGCAGCGGTGTTTGAATTAAGCGGGGCTGTGTTTGCAGGAGGAGAAGTAACAAATACTATAAGAAGTGGTATAGTGGTTTTACCTGATGGAATTAATCCTATGGTGTTTGTATGTGTAATGCTCTCAGCTTTGTTAAGTTCAGGAATTTGGCTTTTTGTGGCGACTAAAAAAGGACTTCCAGTTTCTACCACTCATAGTATTATAGGAGGTATTGTAGGTTCAAGTATTGCTATGGGCTTTGTATTTTTTGATCAAGATCAAGCATTATCTATGGTAAATTGGAATGGTATTTATAAAATAGCTATGAGTTGGGTTATTTCGCCTTTGCTTGGCGGGCTTGTGGCGTATTTAATTTATGCTTATATTTATAAAAAAATTCTAAAGCCATCAGAAGAAATAACTCTTGTGGTAAAAGAAATTAAAAAAGAAAAAAAAGCATTTAAAGAAGAATATTTTAAAAATTTAAAAAACAAAAGCCAAGAAGAGCAAATCAAAGAACTTAGTGCTATTGTTTTAGATGATGATGAAAAAAGAAGTGAATATAAGTTAAAAATCAAAGAGTTAAAAGAAAAAGAAAAAAACATAGATGTTTTCTCAAGAATGAAATTTCACGTTCCTTTAATAGCAGGTGTAGGTGCATTAACTATTGCTTCTATGTTTTTATTTAAGGGTTTAAATAATGTTTCTACTTTAGATGTAATGCAAAATTTATGGATAGTATCGATTATTTCTATTTTTGCCTATATTGTTACTTTGGCAGTTGTGAGATTGATGAAAAAAACTCAGGTTAATAAAACCATAGAAAAGATTTTTTCATGGTTTCAAATTTTTACTGCTTCAAGTTTTGCTTTTTCACATGGAGCTAATGATATAGCTAATGCTCTTGGGCCATTTGCCGCTATTTTAGACGTACTTAAAAATAACACCATTAATCCTAGCTCGCCAGTGCCATTTGCTGTGATGCTTATGTTTGGTATAGCTTTGGTTATTGGACTTTGGTTTTTGGGTAAAGAAGTTATTCAAACTGTGGGTTCAAAACTTGCTGAAATTAAACCAACAACAGGCTTTAGTGCTGAACTTGGTGCAAGTATCGTTATACTTTTAGCTACCCAACTTGGAATTCCAGTTAGCTCAACCCATATTTTAATCGGTGCTATTTTAGGTATAGGGGTATTTAATAAAGATGCTAAATGGGCTATGATGAAACCTATTGGTTTAGCATGGGTGATTACTTTACCAGTTGCTGGAATTCTTTCAAGTATTATTTTTATTATCTTTGTAAATACAATCTTATGAGTTTAAACTCATAAGATGTTTTTTAGCTTCATCTAAATTAGAACTATTGATAAAATAATCAATTTTTGAAGGTTTTTTATATACTTTATCATAATATTCAAAAAGCATTTTTACACAAAGTTCTAAATTGTTTTCTTCATAATTTTGACAAAGTCTTAGTTTAAAATCCTTGCTAATATAAGGTGATATTTTTTCAACACATTGATAAAATACTTTTTTATCCATTGGAGTATAGTTTTTTAAAACTCTTTGAATGCGTAAATTCATATCACACTCACACCAAATTTTCTTAGCTTTTTGCATGCTATTGTATAAATTTAGCGGGATAGTTAAATTTCCAATTTGTCTGCTTTCAGCTTCTATAAAACAAGTTTTATAAGTATAATCTTTTAAAAAATAAAACAATTCATCTTCAAAGGCTTTTTGGCTTGGTTGTTCTCCATAAATTTTACCAAAACTTGATCCTTGATGATTAGCTAGTTTTTCTAAATTTAAAGCATTATCTAAAGTTTGGATTAAATCACTTTTGCCACTTGCTGTATTACCACAAAGACATAAAAACTCAATATTTAAATCTTTTCTAAAAAACTCACTCACATAACTTCTATAAGCTTTATATCCACCTTCTAATCTTACAACCCTATAGCCAAGTTCAGCTAAGATTAAAGCAATAGCTTTTGATCTTTTACCACCTCTTGCGCAATAAATTCCCACCAAAGAGCCTATTTTATAATTTTGATAAATTTTATTAATATGCTCACTCATATTTTTACAAATATAACTTGCGCCTTTTGCTTTAGCTAAGCCTTTGTTTTTCTTATAAAGTGTGCCTATTTCTTCAAATTCATTATCATTGAGTGCGTAGTAATTCTGCGCAGATTTTATATGAGCAAGTTTGTATTCTTTGGGGCTTCTTGCGTCAATTAAAAGATCAAAATTAAATTTTAAAAAATTTTCAAAATCAACTTCTTTATACATAGTCTTTAAAAGCTTTACATAAGGTGGTATAAACTTTTTCCAAATCGCTCCCGCAAACTCTAGTTTGTCCTATGGTGGTGATAAAATTTGTATCGCCTTGCCATCTTGGGATTAAATGATAATGACAATGTGGTGCTATGCCAGCTCCTGCTGCGCTGCCTAAATTCATACCTATATTAACACCCTTAGCATGAAAGTTTTCTTTTAAAATTTTAACTCCAATACGCACAAAATGGCTAATTTCTAGCCATGTATCATCACTTAAATCTTCTATATTTTCTAAATGCTCATAAGGGATAATCATAAAATGACCTGGACTATAAGGGTACTTATTCATAATGCCAAAACATTCTTTAGCTCTAAAAATTACCCCAAGTTTTTCATCTTCATTAAGTTCATACTTGCAATGACAAAAAGGGCAAAAATTTTTATCTTTATTGTTAAAATAAACATCCCTCCAAGGTGCGTATAAATACTCCATCAACTCTCCTTTATGCAAGCATGTAGATTTTTAATATTTTTACTTATAAGAGCTTTATTTTTTGGTATCAAAGATAATAGCTTTTCATCTTCTAATAAAAAAATTCTAGCTCCAGCTAAAATAGCATTATTAAGATCACTTTTGCTTTCAAGGTAAAAAATGGCCTCTAAACCAAGATGTATTGCAAAATTATAAAGTTTTTTTAGTTGCATAGTTTTTAGCATTTTAGGAAATACAATAAACGCATCAGCCCCATATACTAAGCTTTCTAAAATTTGATATTCATCAAAAATAAAATCAAATTGTACAATAGGTTTTTCATGATAGCGTCTAAAAAGACTTAAATTTTGTATGTCTTGATTAAGCAAAGGGCTTGTTGGCAAGATGATGGCATCGAAATTTTCATGATTAAAATTTAAATCTTTAGAATATAAAAAATGTGAAAGTTTTCCTTCAAGTAAAAGTGTATAAATATCTTTAGGATAAAAGGCGTTAGAAGCTAGACTTCTGCCTAGCATATCATAAGGAAAAATTTCTTTTTTACTTTCAAGAATTTTTTGTGTTTTTGAAAAATGATTTTTTAAATCTATTGTTTTAAACATTTTTCAATAGCCTTTAAATGCTCTTTGCTTTCATCTGAGCTTGAAAATTCTTTATCATGCAGTGTTTTTTGCAAAATTTCATAAGCCTTTTTGCAATCTTTAAGTTTATAATACCCCCAAGCTAAAGAGTCTAGATAGTAAAGATTTTGTGGTTCTTGTTCAAGCGCCCAGCCTACTAGCTCTATACCTTTGACTATATCAATATCATATTCAATTAAAGCATAGCCATAGTAGTTTTGATATAAAGCATCACTGCGCACATCTACGCTTTGTTCAAATTTTTTCATGATAGAGGCTAGAATTTTTGGATCCGTGACTTTTTTACTTTTAGGATCCATATGAATTTCAAATTCTAAAACACCTGCCATAGAAAGATATTTTTTATCTTTACTAAGTTCATAATGTTTTAAAGCTATTTCATAGGCCTTTTTATAATCTTTTGTTTGTGTGTATAAGAAAATTTTGGTATCAGGATCTATGTTATATTTTTGGGTTAAATTTAGAGACTGAGTATAATTTTTTTCTTGTACTAGTAATTCTATCATAGCGTAGATGTATTTAATATCATTGTTGAGTTTATATAGCTTTTCAAGGGTTTGGATACTTGCTTTGTGATCTTTTTGCTCTTGATAAATTTTTAAAAGTAGGGTGCATGTTTTAAGGGTGCATTGTGAACTTTTTACAAATTCTTCTAAGGCCTTTTTAGCTTGGTTGATATTTTTATTTTTGATATTAATTTCAACTATTTTAAGTAATAAATTTTCATGCTCAAAAAGCTTATAAGCAAGATTGTATTGCTCTAAAGCTTTAGTATATAAAGCTTTTTTAGCAAAAATATCGCCTAATATTTCATAATTTCTATAATCTTGTTCTTCTTTAATGAGTTTATAAAGTATAGCTTCAGCTTGTTTATAATCTCCTATTTCAAAAAAATATAAAGCATTTAATCTTGCAATAGCTGTGTGTTCTAAAAAGTCTTTAGAAGCTTTTAAAAGCTCATCTTTTTGTTTTAAATTGGCACTTAAGGCTAAAAGTAAAGCCTTTTGCAAATAAATACTTTCATTATTTTCATGAAATAAATTTGTATAAATATCACATGCTTTTTGAAATTGTCCATGCTCTTCATAAATAAGTGCTTGTAGGATTTTATCTTCACCTTTGGCTAAAGCAAGGCTTGTTAGGATAAAAACTATAATTAGTGAAAGCAAACCCCTATACATTCTTTTTTTAACTCCTCTTTGTGTGTTTTAAAATACTCCCAAAATGGAAAAGTTCTGCATTGTTTTGGTCTATGCTTGTAAATTAAACATTTTTTATACATTGTATCAAAAAAAATACAACGATAGCCATTTTCATACTTTGCTTCTTTAAAGCTATATTTAAATCCAACTTTGATGAGGTATTGTTCTTTAAAGGCTTCAAAGTTTAAATTTAAAAAACTAGCAATAGCTTCTAGTTCTTCTTTGCTAGCATAGATATACCCACTTTCTCCAGTGCAACACTTCCCACCACATTTTTCACAAGCACTTTCATCAAAAGAATAATCAAAACCTTTTTCACACATCATAGCTTATAGTTCCTGTATTTTTATAAATTTCACTAATTTTTGGATTTAAAACATCATTTTCATACATAAAAAGTGTAGGCATTATAGCGCATGGACTTTTGCTATTTTTTTTAATATGCATTAAAACAAGTCTTGCGTTAGTTTGTGCATTAGTATGAACACATTGAAGTGAAACTAGTTTTAATTTAAAATGTTTTAAATAAGCACAAATTTCATCTAAAAAACTTGCCTCATAACACATAAAAAAACTACCATTTGGTTTGATTAAAGTATTTATTTTAGCAAACATTTTCTCAAGTGGCATAAAATCTTGATATCTTGATATACATAAATGTAAATCTTGGCTTTTTTGTGTATTTTTTTTATAAAATGGAGGATTAGAGATTAAAAAATCAAATTTTATGTCACTTTTATAGTTTAAAAAGTCTTCACAAATGCCTTGAATTTCAAGTTTATTTTCTTTAGCATTTTTATAACTTAGTTTGATATTTTGCTCTTGGATATCTAGTAGATAAACATTTGAATTTGGAAATTTTTGCTTTATCAAAAGTCCTAAAATTCCACAACCACATCCTATATCAAGGATATTTCCTTTTAAATTATTTTTAGATAAAAAGTCAAAAAGCAAAAGGCTATCATTATTATAACGATAGCCTTTTGAGTATTGAAAGAGTTTTAGCATTTATAAAGATGATCGCAGATTTTAAATGAATCATTTAAACCCACTACAATAGAAGCTCCATTTTTACTCGCTATATCACCTGCTACAAATAATCCTTTTACATTGCTTTCTTTATTTTCATCAAAGCTTGGCACGCCTTTTTCATCAACATCTATAGAGCATTTTTGTAAGAAATCAAGTGGAGTTGAACCCCCAATAGCATAAATAATACGATCATAAATTTCATTTGTGTCATTAGTGAAATTTACTTTAGCTTTACCACTTTCATCTTCAATACTAGTTATATCTATGCCAAGTTTTGCTTTTACACTACCTTGTTCAAAAGCTTTTTGAATATCTTCTAGATTAATATCGTTTAATCTTGAGAAAGTTTCTCTTCTATAGCAAAGCGTCACATCGTTATTTTTAGCTAAATCTATAGCGTATTCTGCTGCTGAATTTCCACCACCTACAACTAAGATTTTTTCACCTTGGCTTGCTGAATTTGCATTAAAATTGATGATTTTTGTTAAAGTTATAGGTAGAGTATAGCTTGGTTTATTTGGTTTGCCCATTCTACCTATGGCAATAACTGCATTTTTGCAAATATAATTTTCATTTGCGGTGCTAACGATGAAATTTTCTCCATCTTTTTTAACACTTTCAACTTCACTAGAAAGCTTTACTTCAAGATTATACTCTTTGATAGCATTTTGGAAAGTTTCTATCGTACTTTCTCTAGTTCCATCTTCAAAATTTATATGCCCGTGATTTGTGCTATCACAACCTTTATAAGCTTTATCTACTCTTTTGCCTTCTTTGTAAAATTTTACTAAGGTTTGACAAATCGCATCAGCTTTTTCTAAAACAATAACTTCTTTATTTTTTATTTTAGCTTCTACTCCCGCTGCAATACCTGCAGGGCCAGCACCAATAACTACCATATCAAAAATTTTCATTATTTCCCTTTTTTAGTATTTTAATGTGTAAATGTATCAAAAAAATGATAATGAAATATAAAAATTTATAGATAATTTTAATTTTTTGTAGAGTTTTTGTTTTTATTGCAACTCATTTAATTAAAAAAATTTTTTAAAAATTATCTTAAGTGTGTAAAAAAATATATCAATTTAAAATTTTTATGCAAAATTATCTATATTTAGATTAAAAAATAAAAAAATCATATATAGTATAAAAAAGGAGGTTTTTAATGTATGAAAATAAAGAACAAAGTTTAAAAAATAATTTTTTTACATTATTGTTATTATCTTTTTGTGGATCTATTATTTATGGTTTGCCTTATTTTAGAAAATATTATTATGATGATTATATGAGTCTTTATCATTTAAATAATTTTGAAATGGGCCTTTTGGGTAGTGCTTATGGCTTACTTGGTTTGTTTTCTTATGCCTTAGGAGGATATTTAGCAGATCGTTTTGCGCCAAAAAAATTATTGATTTTTTCTTTAATTGCTACAGGACTTGGTGGTTTGTTGCATTTATATTTTACTTCTTTAAATGCACTTTTGATTATTTATGGAATTTGGGGGATTACTTCATTATTAACTTTTTGGCCTTCTTTGATGAAAATAGTAAGAAGTTTGGCAAATTCTAAAGAGCAAGCAAAAGCTTATGGAATTTTTGAAGGTGGTAGAGGTGTTGTTGGTGCTGCACATTTGGCTATAGCTACAAGTATTTTTGGATATTTTCAAACAAAAGCTTTAGCCGCACAAGGTATAGAAATGGTTATTATTTTTTATTCTATAGCTCCTATTGCAAGCGCTGTTTTATTATTTTTTCTTTTAAAAGATGAGGTTAATGAACAAAGCGAGAAGATTAAAATCAAAGATTTAGTTTTTCTTTTGAAAAATTCTGCTCTTTGGCTTGTGGTTGCTATTACTTTTTGTACCTATTTTTTTAATATGAGCTTTTATTATTTTACTCCTTATGCAAGTAATGTGATAGGAGCTTCTGCTGTTTTTGCAGCTATTTTAACAGTATTAGCTCAATACATTCGTCCTGTTTCTTCTGTGGTAGGTGGGTTTATAGCAGATGGATATGGAAAGGCTAAAATAATGATGATAGGCTTTATTTTAATGGGAATTGGTGTTATTTTTTTAATGCTTAGTTCAAAATTAAATGGATTTTTGCAAATGAGCGTTTTAACTTCTGCTTGTGTGGTAATTTATGTAGCTATGTATTCTAATTTTGGAATTTATTATTCTTTACTTAGTGAGGGAAAAATTCCTATTCATTTAGCAGGTATGGCCATAGGTATTGTATCTACTTTTGGATATTTACCTGAGGTTTTTGCACCTTTGCTTGCTGGAGATTTATTAGATAGATATCCAGGTGTAAAAGGTTTTCATATATATTTTACTATTATGATAGCTATGGCTATTTTGGGTGTAATGTTTTGTTTGATTTGGATTAAAAAATACAATAAAAAGGAGATGAAATGAAAGAAATTATTCTTGATTTTAAAAACAAGGTTAAAGTGATAGAAAATGAATGGATAGTTTTAAAAGATGGCACCAAGCTTTCATCACGAATTTGGCTTCCTCAGGTTGAAGAAAAAGTTCCTGCTATATTAGAATACATTCCTTATAGAAAAAATGATGGAACAAGGGGCAGAGATGAGCCTATGCACGGATATTTTAGTGGTAATGGCTATGCGGTTGTTAGGGTTGATATTAGAGGAAGTGGGGAATCTGATGGTTTATTAGAAGATGAATATTTAAAACAAGAACAAGATGATGCCTTAGAAGTCATTGAGTGGATTGCAAAGCAAGAATGGTGTGATGGGAATATTGGTATGATGGGTAAATCTTGGGGTGGCTTTAATTCTTTACAAGTTGCAGCAAGAAGACCTAAAAATTTAAAAGCAATTATAGTAGTAGGTTTTACTGATGATAGGTTTAATGAGGATATTCATTATAAAGGTGGATGTTTACTTAATGATAATTTTTGGTGGGGTAATATTATGCTTGCATATCAATCGCGCTTTGTTGATCCAAAAATTGATTCAAATGGTAGAAATAAATGGCTCAATAGGCTTGAGAATATGCCTTTATGGCCCGCATTGTGGCTTGAGCATACTTTAAAAGATGATTATTGGAAGCATGGATCTGTTGGAGAAAATTATGATGATATACAAGTTCCTGTTTTTGCATTAGATGGGTGGGCTGATTCTTATACTAATCCTGTTTTTACTCTAATGAATGCTTTGAAAGTTCCAAAAAAAGCTATCGTTGGTCCTTGGGCTCATGTTTATCCTCATGATGGATCTCCTTTGCCTGCAATGGGTTTTTTACAAGAAGCACTTAAATGGTGGGATAAATGGCTTAAAAATGAAGAAAACGATGTGCTTGAAGCTCCTATGATACAAGCATATATTGAAAATAGCTCTAAGCCAAATTCAAAAACAGAGAAAGTAGAAGGTCGTTTTGTTGCTTTAAATGATTTTAAAAATGATATTAGCTATAAAAAATACTATTTAAATCCGTATAAACTAACATGCAAAAAATCAAGTGAATTTATCAAAATTAACACTCCATTAAATCATGGGCTTTTATCCGGAGAGTGGATGGGGGCTGGTGTTTTAGGAGAAAGTCCTAGTGATCAAAGGTTGGATGATGGGATGGCAGTTGTTTTTGAAAGTGATTTTTTAGAACAAGATTTAGATATTTTGGGTTTTCCGGTTTTAAATGTAAAAATTGCAAGTGATCAAGGAAAAGCTATGCTCTTTGCTCAGCTTAGTGAAGTTAGAGCTGATGGTTTTGTAAAAAGAGTAAGTTATGGAGTGATCAATCTTGCATTAAGTGATGATAAAGAGCAATTTATACCTTTAAAAAAAGATGAATTTATCCAAAAGCAAATCAAACTTGATGCTTGTGGATATAGATTTGGCAAGGGTTCTAAGATAAGATTATCATTAGCAAATTCTTTTTGGCCTATGTTTTGGCCTATGCCAAAAATTTCAACCTTGACTTTGGATTTAAATGAGTGTGAATTTAATTTGCCATGTTTTAATGGACAAAATAGTAATAAAATCAATATGCAAGCACAAAGTGCTCCTTTAACTCCAATAACACTTTTAGAAGAAGGTAGGGTAGATAGAAGCATTTCTTATGATATTTTAAACGATACTTGGACTTGTATTACAGATGGTGTTGGCGGAGTTTTTGGAGAAGGTGTTTATAGGTTTGATGAGGTTGATGTTTTAGTAAAGCATAATTTAAAAAGAGAATTAAAACTTCAAAATGAAAACCCATTAAGCGCGCAATATACCATTACTCAAACAATGCAAATAGGACGTGAGGGTTGTATGATGGAGGCTGATATAATCTTAACACAAACTAGTGATTTGGAGTATTTTTATATTAAGGGAAAAATAGCAGTCAAAGAAAACGATAAACTTGTTTTTGATAAAAAATATGATTATAAAACTAAAAGAAATAGTTTGTAAAATTTCCCAAAGTAAAATTTACTTTGGGGATTAATTTTCTTGCAAGATTTTAGCTAAATCTTTAGCACCTTTTAAATCCACTTTGCCAGAACCTAAAAGTGGAATTTGTTCTACTTTAAAATATCTACTTGGTTTAAAAATAGCAGGCATAGTAGAGTTTTTAATCGCTTCACAAATTCCTTCAAAATCTTGCTCTTGACATTCTACTAATAAGCATACCATTTCACCTTTTTTATTATCATCTAGTGCCACTGCGCAAAATTTTACTATATCTGTATTGATAAATTTAGCAATTTCTTCTTCTAAAGCTCCTAAAGATATCATCTCACCACCAATTTTTGCAAAACGAGAATAACGATCTACTATATATAAAAAGCCATCCTCATCTACATGACCTTTATCGCCGGTATTATACCAGCGTATGCCATCGATTTCTTTGATAACTTCACCGGTTTTTTCTTTATTGTTTAAATAACCTACCATAACCTGATGGCCACCAATGAGTATTAATCCATCTTCTCCATGATTTAAACTTTCATAAGTAGATGGATCTACTATGCGTATAGCACTTCCTGGTAAAGGCATACCTACACTACCTTCTTTATTTGCACGGTGTAAAATCCAATAATCAGGATCAAATTTATTCGGTAAATTTACACTTGCAACCGGAGTGGTTTCAGTAGCTCCATAACCTTCAAAAATAGGTTTTTTAAATTTCATTTCAAAGGCGCTTCTTACTTCACTTTTGAGTTTTTCAGCACCTGAGACGATAATCCTTAAGCTTTCAAACATAATCGCATCAAGTTTTTTATTTCTTGCATAAATACCTAGAAAAGTTGAAGTAGCACACATAATGCTAACATTATTTTTTACTATAGCTTTTGCTACACCTAGTGCATCTGTTGGATCAGCATGTGTTATGCTTTTAATCCCTTCTAATAAAGGCATAAAAGTAGTTACAGTTAATCCAAAAGCATGAAAAGGCGGTAAAGAAGATAAGACAACATCTTCATTTTTTGCACATAATACATCTGAAATTTGGGCTATATTGCTTAAAATATTACGATTATTTAGCATTACTCCTTTTGGTGTTCCCTCGCTACCACTACTAAATAATATAGCAGCTATGGCAAGGTTTTGTTTATTAGGCGCAAATAATGCTTTTATCAAACAAGTAGGTAAGATACTTACTAAAGCAAGCATAGAAAAGATTTTGAGTTTTTGTCTTTTAAAGTTTGCGATAATATCTTCCATAAAAATGATTCTAATATGCTCTTCAAATTCTAGTTTTATACCTTTATTTTCTAATTTTTCCATAAATTTTCTAGAAGTATAAATTTGTTGAATTTGAGAACTTTGAATGGCTTGATTAATTGCTTTTATACCTGCTGTGAAGTTTAAATTTACTACGATTTTATTTGCAAGCAATACAGCTAGATTGCAAAGAGAACTAGCCATAGAAGCAGGGAGTAAAATTCCTATACATTCTTCTTTTGGAGCATAGCTTCCTTGGGTAGGTTGTATATTTAACTCATGTGATTTATTTTTTATAAAAGAGCTGAAAACCAAACTTAAAGCAAGCATTTTTCTATAGGTAATACCACCTATTAAAGGATCAACAATAGCTATTTGACTTAAATTTCTTTTAGCGCTATCTATCCAAGCTCTGGCTATAGTATGCATACTTTCACATTGAGATTTCCAAGCAATAAAAGAAAGTTCAAAAACTTTTGTTTTAACCACTTCTTTTTTAGTGTGTATTGGCAAGCTTTTTCCAAAAGCAATAGCGATTTTTCTTTTGCTTATTTTGCGGTTTCTTGCTGAAAATTCTTCATCACTTCTTGAAAAAGCACTTCCCCAAAGTCCTCTAATATAAAAAGGCAAAATCACTCCATCTTGTTCTTCTAATTTTGAGCAAACTAACTCAAATCCACCTTTAAATTCATTAAGCTGCCCATGGCGTGAAAGTACTCCTTCTGGGAAAAGACAAACTAAATTTCCGTTTTTAATATGCATAGCAATAAGCTCTAAGCTTGATTTACTAGAAGCACTTGAAACAGGAATAACTCCAAATTTATCAAGAAAAATTTTAATATACCACTTAGAATAAATGCTTTTTTCCATAACAAAATAAATTTTTCTTGGTATAGCCATTTGCACAATAGCCCAATCTATAAAAGATATATGATTACCAAGTAATAATGCTCCACCTTTTTCAGGAATATTTTCAAAACCTTCTACTAATAAACGATAGCGTTGAAAAAACGCTATACTCATTAATAAACGCACTAAAGAAAAAGGCAATTTACTTAACACATAAATGCTTCCAAAAAATGCCACAGCGATGATAAAATAAAACAAATTTATCACTTCAAATTCAGCATAAGCAGCAAAAGTAGCTAGTGCTAAAAAGCCTAACATAAAAATATTTTGTATGAAATTATTTCCTGCTAAGACTTTTCCTAGTTCATTTTCTTTTGCATGAAATTGTATGAGAGAATTTAAAGGTATGATAAAAAATGCCCCGCTTAAACCAAAAATAAAAAACACTACACTATAACTTAGTAAGTTTTCTAAAAACGGCATTAAAATACTCATTAGAAAAATTCCTAAGGCACCTAGTGGTATAAGACCTAATTCGATGTAATTTTTAGAGAATTTACCACTAATAAGCGATCCTATAATCACTCCTATGCCAGAAAAAGCTAAAGAGCATTGTACATAAAAGGTATTTTCTACGAAAAGATCATTTTTTGCATATACAGGAAAACTCACTAAGTAAAGTTGTGATATGGCCCAAAAAAGTGAAATTCCTACAATGCAAAGCCAAATGATTTTATGAGAAAATATTGTTTTTAAATTAGAGGCTAAAAGTTTTCCTTGGAAATATTGTTTTTTGTCAAAACTTAAACTTTTATCTTCTTCTTTTAAACAAGGAAGTTTATAAGCTAAAAAAAGTTCTAATAAAGCAAAAGCTATTAATACAAAACCCAAAGGTGTAATTTGTATTAAAATATTTGAAGGAGTGTTAAAATTTGGATCAAAAAGCATTTCAAAGCTTAGAGAAAATACCGCCATACCCGCTAAAATAGCCACAATACTTACTGCGTTTACAGCTCCATTTCCCATAGCTAAAAGCTCTTTTCCTACTAATTCTTTTATAAAACCATATTTTGCAGGAGAGTATAAGGCAGATTGTACTCCCATGATAAAAGTCATTACAAAAGCAAGCCAAAATGCTCCAAGATAATAACACAAACAAATAATACAAGTTAATATTACTGAAAATAATGCAGATATTTTCATGATTTTATTTTTAGGAAATTTATCTGCTAAGA
Organism: Campylobacter sp. IFREMER_LSEM_CL2194; assembly: GCF_025771685.1. Classification (NCBI taxonomy): domain Bacteria; kingdom Pseudomonadati; phylum Campylobacterota; class Epsilonproteobacteria; order Campylobacterales; family Campylobacteraceae; genus Campylobacter; species Campylobacter sp. IFREMER_LSEM_CL2194. The sequence continues at coordinate 35,098 of NZ_JAKMQS010000001.1, read as the reverse complement.
ATCCAGAAGGTGAAAGCATAAGGATAAAAGGTAAAAGCATCAAAGCATTAACAATGGCAGTTAAAAAAAGTTGGGTGCTATCTTCATAAAATTTATAAATGGTATTTTGTATAATGATTTTGTGCCCTAAATCCACAAAAGCATTAATAAAAGCCACTGCTAAAAATGGCAATACGCCAAAAATATTTAAGAAATTTCTTTGCATTAAAAACTCCATTTTATTTTAAAAATATTATTCTATTATATAAAATTTAAATGGAGTTTTGATATTTGATTAATCTTTAAATTCTACTACTTCATTAAATGCAAAACGAATTTTTTCTACGCTAGTATTTTCTTGGGTATATCCTAAGGTAATGAGCATAGATACTCTTTGCTTGGTGGTGTCTAAATTTAAATATTGATTGATTTTATCTTTATCAAAGCCACCGATGATACATGAGCCCAAATTTAAACTATAAGCAGCATTGATAATATTTGCAATAGCAAGATAGCTTTGTTCTTTGGCATAAATAAAACTTTGTTCTAAATCCATTGCATCTAAAAATGGCTTATAAGTTTGCAAGCGTTTGTTTAATTCTTCTTGACTTAAACCTCTCTTTTTTAGTTTTTCTTCAAAATAATCTTTAAAATCAGCCCTTGAAATTACAACTATAATAGCAGCGCAATTTGCTACATGGCTTTGATTGCTAGCTATTTTGGCAATTTCTTTTTTATGTTCATCTTTTTGAAAAACTAAGAATTTCCAAGGTTCAAGTCCTAAGGAGCTAGGAGATAATCTAGCACATTCTAAGATATATTCTAAATTCTCTTTAGAAATTTTTTCTTGGGTGTAAGCTCTAATAGAAGAGCGATTTTGCATTAAATTTAAATAATCTTGCATTATTTTTCCTTTTTTTGATTTATCTTATATCTTATAAGCTTTAAAATTGTTAAAATTATATTTTATTGTTACAATTTTATTTTTACTTCATACAAATGTTTTATTATATGATTTTTAAAGGATTAAAATGAAAAAAATAATTTATTTAAGCATATTTTTGATTTTACTCATTATAGGGGTGTATTTTTTCTTTTTTGCAAATAAGGAAGAATATAATTATCTAACTTATGAGGTTAAAAAACAAGACATCACTCAAAGTATAGAAGCAATTGGTGAAGTTTATGCAAAAACCCAAGTTGATGTTGGTGCACAAGTTAGTGGGCAAATTACTAAACTTTATGTAAAATTAGGTGATCATGTTAATGAGGGTGATTTAATCGCACAAATTGATAAAGATAAGCAACAAAATGATTTAGATATTACCAAAGCTCAGCTTGAAAGTGCAAAGGCAAATTTAGAAAGTAAAAAAATTGCTCTTGATATAGCTACTAAACAATACCAAAGAGAGCAAAAGCTTTATGCTAAAAAGGCTACCTCTTTAGAAAATCTTGAAAATCTTAAAAATACTTTTTATGCCTTAAGAGCAAATGTAGCTGATTTAAAAGCTCAAACTACTCAACTTGAAATTTCTTTAAAAAATGCTCAAAAAGATTTAGCTTATACTACTATAACTGCACCTAGTAAGGGTGAGATTATCAATGTAGCGGTTGAAGAGGGGCAAACTGTAAATGCAAACCAAAATACACCAAGTATAGTGCGCTTGGCTGATTTAAGTGAAATGGAAATTCGTATGCAAATAGCTGAAGCTGATATTAATAAAATCAGTGTTGGAAAAAAGGTAAAATTTAGCATTTTAAATGAGCCTGATAAAAAATATGAAGCAACTATTTCAAGTATAGATCCAGCAAATACTACCATAAGTGATGCAACAAGCAATACAAATTTAAACTCAAACTCAAGTACTAGCACTAGCGCTGTATATTATTATGCAAGGGTTTTTGTAAAAAATGATAATAATTTTTTACGCATAGGTATGAGCACAGAAAATGAAATTGCTATTAAAACAGAAAATAATACTTTAGTTATACCAACTTTGGCTATAAAAAGTGATACAAGTGGTTATTATGTAGAAATTTTAAAAGCAAATAATATAAGCGTGAAGACACCTGTTAAATTAGGTATTAAAGATAGTTTAAATACTCAAATTTTAGATGGTATTAATGAGGGTGATTTAGTTATCATAGGTAAAAATAAAAAATGATACGCTTAGAAAATATACAAAAAAAGATTAATAATACAACTATTTTAGAAAATATTAATCTTTATATTCAAAAAGGGGAATTTGTAGCTATTATAGGGCAATCAGGAAGTGGTAAAACCTCTCTTTTAAATATTATAGGCACACTTGATGAACCAAGTAGTGGAAAATATTTTTTAGATGCATATGAAGTTACAAATTTAAGCAAGGATGAAAAAGCAAGGATTAGACGTGAAAAAATAGGTTTTATTTTCCAAAGATATAATTTGCTTAGTCTTTTAAATGCTAAAGATAATGTAGCCTTACCTGCTGTTTATGCAGGAAAAAACAAACAAGAAAGATCGCAAAAGGCTAAGGAATTACTTTCTTTTTTAGAGCTTGATCATAAAGAATTATCAAAGCCAAATGAACTAAGCGGGGGGCAACAGCAAAGAGTTTCTATAGCAAGAGCTTTGATGAATGGTGGTGAGCTTATTTTAGCAGATGAGCCAACGGGTGCGCTTGATTCTAAAAGCGGTAAGATAGTTTTAGAAATTTTAAATAAACTAAACGATCAAGGACACACTGTAGTTTTAGTCACTCATGATAGAGAAATAGCTGCTAGAGCAAAAAGAGTTATAGAAATTAAAGATGGTAAGATTATAAGCGATAATGGTGCAAAAAAAGCAGACGAAATAAAAGCTAAGTTAATGCCAAAAGAGAAAAAAAGCTTTAATTTGCTTAAAAATCAGCTTTTTGAAAGTTTAAAAATGTCCATAACTTCCATTGTAGCACACAAGCTACGCTCTTTGCTTACTATGCTTGGTATTATCATAGGCATAGCTTCAGTAGTTTGCGTGGTTGCTTTAGGACTTGGAGCCCAACAAAACATACTTGCTTCTATTAGTTCTATCGGGACTAATACCATAGAAGTTGTTTCAGGGCGTGGTTTGGGAGATATTCGATCAGGTAAAACAAGGCTAAATTTAAGTGATTTAAAAACCTTAAGTTCTTTGCCTTATTTAGAAGCAGTAGAAGCAGATGTGGGTAAAGTAGGGGTTGTAACTTATAAGAATAATTCTTTGCAGGCTAGAATTTACGGAGTAGGGCCAAATCATCTAAGACTTAGAGGTTTTGTGATGGTAGATGGTAGGTTTATTAATAATGAGGATATAAAAGATAATACTAATATTTGCATTATAGATGAAAATGCTTTGAGAATTTTATTTGATAATATCAGTGCTAAAGATGTTTTAGGTAAAAGCGTGATTTTTAACAAGCAACCTTTAACCATAGTTGGAGTTTTAAAAAAAGAAAGAGATAATAAAGGCTTTAGAGCTGATGAAAATACCATTAAAATTTATACTCCTTATTCTACTTTGATGAATAAAATCACAGGAGATAAGCAAATAAGAGCTATAGTAACTAAGGTAAAAGATGAGGTAAATCCTGCTTTAGCTGAAGAGGCTATGGTAAAAATTTTAGAGATTAAACGCGGAAAAAAAGATTTTTTCACTATAAATTCTGATGCAATTAAAAATGCTATTGAAGAAAATACTGCTACTTTGACTTTACTTATTTCTTCTATTGCGGTAGTGTCTTTAATAGTAGGTGGTATTGGTGTGATGAATATCATGCTTGTTTCGGTAAGTGAGCGTACAAGGGAAATTGGAGTTAGAATGGCTATTGGAGCTAGAAAAGAAGATATTTTGATGCAGTTTTTAATTGAAGCTGTGTTGATTTGTTCTTTAGGGGCTATTTTTGGAGTAATGCTTTCTTTTGTTATCATTGAAGTATTTAATTCTTTAAATTTTGGTTTTACGATGATACTTTCATTAAATTCAGTATTTTTAGGGCTTTTAAGTTCAGTTTTAATCGGAGTGGTTTTTGGATTTTTCCCAGCAAAAAATGCAGCAAATTTAAATCCTATTAGTGCTTTATCAAAGGAATGAGATGAGAATATTTTTATTATTTTTTATAGTCTTTTTTTTAAATGCTTGTGTAGGAGTAAAATTAGAGCAAGTATCTCAAGAGCAAATAAAAAAAGAATATTTTGAAGATTTTAATGCAAGTAAGGCTTGGTGGGAAAAATATAACAATCAAGACTTAAATAATATCTTAAAAGCTATTATTGATAATAACAAAGATTTAAACGTAGCAAGAGTTAATTTTTTAAGCACTTTAGCTAGATATAAGCTTTTAAATTTAGATCTTTATCCTACTTTGAGTGGAAATTTAGGTGCAAATATAAGAAAAAATTTAAACAATGGTACAGAAATGCATAGTTTCTCAAATGGCATTATGTTAAATTATGAGCTTGATATATATGGCAAAATCTCAGATCAAGTTGCTAGTTCTGAATTTTTAGCAAAAGCAAGCGAATATGAGTTACGCTCTTTGGAACTTGATACGATTAATTTAGCAATTAATAGTATTTTTGAATTGATTTATTTTAATGATGTAGATCGCTTGCTAAACAATCATTTAAAAAATCTTGAGCAAATGCTAGAAATTTATACTACTAAATTTGATTATGGCAAGGTTGAGTATATTGATCTTTTAAATATCAAAAAGTCTTTATTAAATACTAAACAAAATATCATTACAAATTTGCAAAATAAAGACTTAACACTTAAAAATATAAAAGATTTACTAGGTAAAGATGATGAGCGTTTGATTAATAAAATGCTAAATTATACCCTTGAAGATTTTTCATTGCAAAAAATTAATTTTGATATAGAGTTAAAAATGCTTGCTTATAGACCACAAGTTCAAGCAAAACTAAATCAACTTATGGCTTCTTATAAAGATTATATAAGTGTGCAAAAAAGCATTTTACCTAGTATAAAAATATTAGGAAATTTAGATGGGAGTGATAAAAATTTTGATGAGAGTTTTAAATTTTTAATCTTAGGTGGAAATGTTGTTATTGACTTACCATTTTTGGACTTTTATAGAGTAAGACAAAATGTAAAAATTTCTGAATTTGCATACCAAGCACGCTTATATGAGTATAAAGATGCATTGCAAAGAGCCATTCATGAGTTTAAACTTTGTTATGAGAACGATAAATACTACAACGATTTGTTAAATTTAGTAAAAGACATTAATACTAATCAAGCAAAAATTACACAATTATATTTTGAAAAATATGAACTAGGGCGTAATGAGCTAAAAGATTATCTTGATGCGGACGCTTTGCTTATTAATTCATTCCAAGAGCTTAGTAGAGCAAAACTATCTTTGCTTAAAAATATTAATTTGTATCATAATATAGTATTAATTTCAGAGTAGAAAAGACTTAAAAATGTTTCATTTTGTAATATTTTAAGTAAAGAATAATATTTATTTGCGTTGTTTTAAAGTCATTTAGAATACAATTGATGAATAAATCAAACAAAGGAGAGGTATGAAATTTGATTTTTATGCAACACTAGTTACTATGGTTATAGTATTGCTTTTGGGCGTTTTTGTCATTAAAAGGGTAAAATTTCTTCGTGATTATAATATCCCTGAGCCAGTTGTTGGTGGTGGAATAGCTGCGATTATTCTTTTAATCTTGCATAGTTCTTTTTCATTAAATATTAAATTTGATGAATCTATGAAAGATCCGCTAATGCTTGCATTTTTTTCAAGTATTGGTTTGTTGGCTGATTTTGCTTCATTAAAAAAGGGTGGCAAAAAGTTAGCAATTTTTTTAGTAGTAGTTGTAGGCTTGCTTTTTGCTCAAAATATAGTTGGTATAGGTGTGGCAAGTGCTATGGGGCAAAATCCACTAATGGGACTTATAGCAGGTTCTGTTACAATGAGTGGTGGCCATGGAACAGGTGCAGCTTGGGCGGCTGAATTTATTAAAGAACCTTATTTGTATTCTAGTGCAACTACTGTTGCTATTGCTTGTGCGACTTTTGGGCTTATCTCAGGTGGTATCATAGGTGGACCTGTTGCAAGATATTTGGTTAATAAATACAAATTAGTAGTTCCAAAACAAAATGATGATAAAGATGCGATTTTAAATTTCCAATCTCCAGAAAAAGAAAGATTAATCACCCCATCTTCTTTTATAGAGTCTTTAGCATTGATTGCTTTATGTTTATTAATAGGTAATGCTTTATCTACTTATATTAAAACAAATACAGGTTTTACTTTACCAACTTTTGTGTATTGTCTTTTTGTGGGTGTTGTTTTAAGAAATGTTTTATCAGCTACAAAAATTCATCATGTGTTTGATAGAGAAGTATCAGTTTTAGGTAATGTAAGCTTGTCTTTATTCTTGGCTTTAGCGTTAATGACTATTAATCTTTGGGATCTAGTAACCCTTGCGCTACCGATGCTAGTAATTTTAGTAGTACAAGTTGCTATGATGGCTGCTTTTGCTATATTTGTAACCTTTAGAGTATGTGGAAAAGACTATGATGCAGCAGTTTTAGCAGCAGGACATTGTGGTTTTGGTTTAGGTGCTACTCCAACAGCTATGGTAAATATGCAAACTGTAACAAATCACTATGGTATGAGCCATATGGCATTTATTATTGTGCCTTTAGTAGGTGCATTTTTCATAGATATAGTAAATGCTTTAGTGATTAATGCTTTCTTATATCTACCATTCTTTCATTAAAATCATCTAGCACTATTTAGTGCTAGATTAACTTTTTATCTTTGCTCTTACATAAATGATTTAAAAAACACTCTTTACATAAAGGATTTTTAGCCTTGCATGTATAGCGTCCAAAAAGCACCATAGCTTGATGAAGATAGTTTAGATTATCTTTAAAAATTTTAGTTAAGTCTTTTTCTGTTTCTTCAGGGGTTTTGGCTTTGCTAAGATTAAGTCTGTGTGAAACTCTAAATACATGAGTATCTACAGCCATACAATTAGCCCCGCACCATTCTATCATTACTACATGTGCAGTTTTTTGTCCTACTCCTGCTAGAGTTTTTAAATCTTGCTCATTCATAGGAATTTCACCATTAAATTGCTCGCAAACTGCTTGAGCCATTTTGATTAAATTTTGTGCTTTATTATTATAAAATGAGCAAGAATTAATCAAAAGCTTCAAAGATGATAAGTTTGCCTTAGCTAAATCTTGTACGCTAGGATAAGCTTCAAATAAAGCCGGTGTGATGAGATTAACCCTTTTATCAGTACATTGAGCTGAAAGCATAACACAAACTATAAGTTCATAAGCATTACTAAAAACTAATTCTGTTTTTGCCTCTCCAAAATGCTCTAAAAATAATTTTTTAATTTCTAAATTTCTTTTCATAAACTTATTGTATGTTAATCGGCTTTAAATAAAGTTTAGATATAATAAAATCAACAAAACTATTTCAAAAGGAAAAACAATGAAAAAAATTTCTTTAGTTGCTGCGGCTTTGCTAACAGGTTTAAGTTTAAATGCTGCGGTGGTTGCAACCCTTGATGGAAACAATATCAGCGATACAGAAGTGAATGAATTTTTTGCTCCTATGTTAAGAGGTGCTAAAATCACTGATTTGCCAGCTGAACAAAAAAAAGCAATTATTGATCAATATATCGTTCAACAACTTGTATTAAAAGATGCTAAAGCTCAAAAAATAGAAAATGATCCTTCATATAAAGAAGAATTAGAGCGTGCTAAAGAAGCTATTTTGGTAAATATCTACCAAAAGAAAATTTTTGATTCAATTAAAAATAATGATGCTAAAGCTAAAAAATTCTATGAAGCAAATAAAGATAAATTCACTAAACCAGCTCAGGTAAAAGCTAAGCATATTTTGGTAACTAGCGAAAAAGAAGCTAAAGATATTATTGCCGAGCTTAGTAAGCTAAGTGGAAAAGCTTTAAATGATAAATTTGCTCAACTTGCAAAAGAAAAATCAATCGACAAAGGTTCTTCAGCTCAAGGTGGTGATCTTGGTTGGTTTGCTGAATCAACTATGGTAAAACCATTTGCTGATGCAGCTTTTTCTATGAAAAAAGGTACTATTTCTAAAACACCTGTAAAAAGTGATTTTGGATATCATATTATCTTAAAAGAAGATGCTAGAGCAAAAAGTACTATGAGCTATAATGAAGTAAAAGCAGGTATTGAAAGCAATATTAAAATGGAAGAATTTAAAGAACTTATGAATAAAAAAGCTCAAGAACTTCTTCAAAAAGCAAAAGTGGAATACAAATAATGGGCGTATTAGATCTTGTTAAGCCAGGTGTTTTGAGTGGTGATGATCTAAATATCGTATATAATCATGCAAAAAAAGAAGGATTTGCTATCCCTGCGGTAAATGTCGTGGGGACAAATTCTATTAATGCGGTTTTAGAAAGTGCTAAAAAAGTTAATTCACCTGTGATTATTCAATTTTCAAATGGAGGAGCTAAATTTGTAGCAGGAAAAGCTTGCCCAAAAGCTGATGTGCTTGGTGCTATAAGTGGTGCAAGACATGTGCATTTAATGGCAAAAGCTTATGGAGTTCCGGTGATTTTACACACAGATCATGCTGCTAGAAAACTACTTCCTTGGATTGATGCTTTGATTGAAGCAAATATTGAGTTTAAAAAAGAAACAGGCAAACCTTTGTTTAGCTCTCATATGATTGATTTAAGTGAAGAGGATTTAGAAAGCAATCTAAGCACTTGTGAAAATTATTTAAAACAAATGTCTGAACTTGGAATTTCTTTAGAGCTTGAGTTAGGATGTACAGGCGGTGAAGAAGATGGAGTAGATAATACTAATATCGATAATGCAAAATTATACACCCAGCCTGAAGATGTAGCGCTAGCTTATGAGAGACTTTCTAAAATTAGTGATAGATTTTCAATTGCAGCTAGCTTTGGTAATGTACATGGAGTATATAAACCAGGAAATGTGATTTTAAGGCCTGAAATTCTTAAAAACTCTCAAAATTATGTAAAAGAAAAATTCAATCTTGGTGAAGAAAAACCAATCAATTTTGTTTTCCATGGTGGCAGCGGTAGTGATATAGAAGATATCAAAGCAGCACTTAGCTATGGTGTGATTAAGATGAATATTGATACAGATACTCAATGGGCTTTTTGGGATGGTGTTAGAGAATATGAGCTTAAAAATAAAGCTTATTTGCAAGGACAAATTGGTAATCCTGAAGGCGATGATAAGCCAAATAAAAAATACTATGATCCAAGAGTATGGCTTAGAGCGGGCGAAGAGAGTATGATCAAGCGCTTAGAGTGTGCTTTTAGTGATTTAAATTGTATCGATAGAAACTAAGAGTTTTATAACTCTTAGTTGATTTTCCTGTGAAGATTTCAAATTTTTAGAGTAAAATTAACAAAGGTTTATAAAATGGAAGTTAAAACAACTGATGATTTTTCTGATCTTGTATTGCCTGAGGGAAAAGGTAGTACAGGAATTGTTGCTTATTTAAAGATTATTTTTATCCCTGCTATATTGTATATTTTAGTGCTTTTAGGGTATTTTGGAAAGATTGATTTTAAAGTAGAATTACATAGCGTTGTAATGATAGGGATTATCTTTTTAGTGGCTTTGATCTTTGCTAGACATAGTGCTGATTATGCTTCAAGTATTTTTGAGCAACAAAAAGATGAGTTTAAGCTGATATTAAAACGCTATATTATGAAGCATTTTTTAGTTATAGGTAAAGAAACAAAGTCAAATGCTAGTTTTGATGATTTTGCTTATGCTTATGTGAAAGATTTGAGAAATGAAAATTTTGCTTCTGTAGGTGCAGCTATTTTTCCTATGCTTGGTATTTTAGGAACTTTTATAAGTATAGCCATGTCTATGCCAAATTTTAATTCAAGCGACACAGCAGGTTTAGAACAAGAAATTTCAGTTTTATTAAATGGAGTAGGAACAGCCTTTTATGTATCAATTTATGGAATTTTCTTAGCACTTTGGTGGATATTTTTTGAAAAATACGGCAGCAGTAAATTCCAAAAACTTCTTAATCGTCAAAAAAATGCAACAAGCGATTTTTTCTGGTCTAAAGAAGAAATTGATAGAAAATATCTTCAAGAAAGTTTGCAACATTTTGAAAAAATAGGCACGATTTTTGAGCATGTGAGTAATGAGGAATTTTTTAAAGAACTAGATAATACAATAGATAGAAAATTCAAAGTTTTTCAAGAACTTGTAAATGCTGAGGAAAAAGCTGTAAGATTAAGCAGTGAGCATGTAAAACAAACTATGAGTGATTTATCTAAAACCCAAAGAGAGCAAAAAGATATAGTTAAAACTTACAGCGAAATCGCAAATGCGGTAAATATGCTAAATTCAAACATAAAAGATTTAACTTTAAGAATTTCAGAGCAATACAACAGACTTTTAGATGTGAGTTCAGATAAGATTGTGCATTTAGATAAAAGTGTGAGTGCTTTAGATGAAAAGGTGAATAATTTTTCAAATAATATTGAAAAATATCAAAATCTTATGCTCGATAATCAAACTAAGCTTTTTGAAGGCTTTAGGGCAAGTATTATAGAAGGTATGCATACTTTTAAAGAAGCTTATGAAGATGAAAAAAATATTGACGAAAAAATTTCACTAATGCAAGAATTTAAAGAAGAAAGCAAAGAATTAGATGAGCAAACCACACAAGTTATTGCAAAACTTGAAAATCAAAAAGAAGATGAAAAAATAGATGATAAAAAATAATTCTAACAATGAAGAAAATAATTTTTGGATCGCTTATGCAGATTTAATGGCGGGCTTGCTTTTTATATTTATTTTGCTTATTGGAGCTATAGTTGTTAAGTATGTTTTAACTCAAAGTGATTTGCAAATCATAAAAGAAAATCTGCAAAAACAAGAAGAGCGCTTAAGAGAGAACAAAGAAGAATTAAACCAAAAAGAAGATATTTTAAAAAATCTTAGCCAAAAATTAAATAATACTTCAAGCACGCTTGATGATGTTAATAAGCAAAAACAGGCTTTAGAGGCTAATATTACTAAACTCAATCAAGATTTAAATTCAAGTTTGGATGAAAAAGATCAACAAATTTTTGCTTTACTTGAGAGATTAAACAAAAAAGATGAAGAAATCAAAGAATTAGAGCGTAATTTTGATGAGGTAAAAAGTAAAATCAAAGAACTAGGTTTAATCAAAGAAAATACCATTAAAAATCTTCAAGCTAAATTTGACACTAATATTACCTTAGATTCTAATACAGGGGCGATAGTTTTACCTTCTGAAGTGCTTTTTGATACAAATTCTTTTACGCTAAAAGCTCAAGCAAAAGAGAATTTAAAAGCGATTTTAACGCAGTATTTTGACAATATTTTAAAAGATGAAAATATCTTAAATAGCATAGAAAATATAGTCATAGAAGGTCATACAGATAGTGCAGGTTCTTATATATATAATCTTGATTTATCACAAAAAAGAGCTTATGCTGTGATGAGTTTTATACACTCATTTTACAAAGATCCAAGATTGCAAAAACTTTTAATGGCAAGTGGTAGGTCTTATTCTGATGTGATTATGAAAGATGGTAAAGAAGATAAAGAAGCAAGCCGTAGAATAGAGATTAAGTTTAATATCAATACAAATAATGCTTTAGAAAAGGTTGAAAAATACCTTGATAGCAAGTAGAATTGATGTTTTAAAATACAAAGATTTTGAATTTTTACTCAAAAGAGATGATTTACTAGGTTATATCAATGGAAATAAGGCTAGAAAACTAGCCTTTTTTGAAAAAAACAAACATTTATTTAAAAAAGGACAAAGATTTATTTCTTTTGGTTCTTCTCAAAGTAATGCTTTAGTTGCTTTAGCTAAGTTTTGTTACGAAAATGATTTTTCACTTATTTTTGTTTGTGAAAAAATTAGTTCTTTTTTAAAAGAAAATCCCCATGGAAATTTAGAATTTGCATTAAAATACAATGTTGAGTTGATAGAAAATACAAACTATCCTACAAGAAGATTACAAGCTTTAGCCTTAAAAAAAGATGATGATATTTTTATAGAAGAGGGTGTGGCTATAAAAGAAGCTGAATTTGGATACCAACAACTAGCCTTAGAGCTTAGTGAACAGTTGAATGAAAATGTAAGTATTTTTTTACCCTCAGGTACAGGAACTTCTGCGGCTTTTTTGGCTAAACATAGTAAATTTAAAGTTTTTACATGTGCTTGCGTAGGCGATAGTGCGTATTTAAAAGAGCAAATTTTAAGCTTAGAGCCAAATTATGATTTTAATAATTTAACCATACTAAATCCACCTAAAAAATATCATTTTGCTAAGCCTTATTTGGAATTTTATGATCTTTATCAAGATCTAAAAAAAGAATGTAGAGTGGAGTTTGATTTGCTTTATGATATGGTGGGTTTTAAAACTTTATTAGCTCATAAAGAGCAATTTGGTGGAAAAATCTTATATATCCATCAAGGAGGCCTTGAAGGAAATATAAGCATGTTAAAGCGTTATGAGTATAAATTAAAAAATTCCAAAATAAAAAATCACTAAGATAATCAAAGGTATGATAAACTTAACATAGTAATACCATAGTTTAAAAATACTTCCTTTTAGAGTATTTTGATTAGAAAGTTCATAAATAGCATCTTTTTTAAGTACCCAACCTACATAAATACAACAAAAAAATGCGGTTAAAACAAAGAATATATTTCCACTAATAAAATCAAAGCTATCAAAAATATTTTTTCCTTTGATGATGGTAATATCTCTTAAAGGACCATAAGTAAGTATGCATGGTAAATTTCCTAAGACAAAAATGCTTCCAAGTGTTAGATTGATAGCAGTATTTTTAGCTAGTTTAAATTTTTCTTCCAAAACACTGATGATTACTTGATAAATTGGCAAGCTTGTAGTAAGTGCAGCGATGATTAAAAGTAAAAAGAAAAACACACAAATTATACTTCCAAAAGGTATATGTGAAAATGCAACAGGTAAGGTTTTAAAAACTAAAGATGGCCCACTATCAGGGGTTAAACCTACGCTAAATAAAGCTGGAAAAATCATAAAACCAGCAAGTACTGCTATGAGGGTATTTAAAATTCCTGTATAAACAGAAGTTTTGATTAAATTCTCATTTTTCTTAAGGTGAGATGATAAGGTTATCATTACACCAAAGCCTAAAGATAGGGCAAAAAATACTTGTCCTAAAACATCTATAAACAATTTAGGAGTGATTTTGGAAAGATCAGGAGTAAGGTAAAATTTCACGCCCTCACTTGCTCCTTCAAGAGTTAAATTACGTGCAACAACAACCAAAAGGCAGATAAATAAAAATGGCATAAGGTATTTTACTGACTTTTCTATGCCATCAATCACACCTTTTTTTAAGATAATCCAGTTAATTATCACAAATATAGTAGTAAAAATTCCTATTGATAAAGGATTATTTTCTATGGTAGAGCTATAAAATTCGCTTGTATATTGAGCATTAATGGGACTTGAAAGATTAAAATCACCTATGATGATTTTAAAAATATAAGTCAAAACCCATCCACCTATTACCATATAATAAGCCATGATCCCAAAACTACCTAAAAGTCCCATGTAGCCAACACCTTGCCAAGAATTGGATATTTTAACCCCATCACTTGTTTTTCCGCCAAAAGCATCGACTGAATTTAGCATTCTGCGTCTTCCTATAACATTTTCAACCAAAATCACAGGAATTCCTATAAAAATCATAGCTATACAAAAGGCTAAAACATAAGCACCGCCTCCATTTTCACCTACTAAGTATGGAAAACGCCAAGTGGCTCCAAAACCAATAGTCGCTCCTGCTACTGTAAGGATATAAGTTAGCGTATTGCTCCAAGTTTGTCTTTGCATACTTTTTCCTTGCTAAATTTAAATAAAAAATATTTTAAGATAAAAAATAATACCATTATGCCAAATTTTTATTTATTTTTTTATCAAATTAAAGGAAAATCCATGCAAAAAAAGAAAATTTTGTTTTTAGGTGCAGGATATGCTACTTTATCGGCTATAAAAGCCTTACCTGATGAGTTTTTTGAAAAAGCACAAGTGAGTTTAATTAATAACAATTCTTATCATTATCATACTATTTTACTACACAAAGTAGCTTCCAATGAAGATATTTATAGTTCAAAATATGATCTTTTGCCTTTGTTAAATCCAAAAATTAACTTTATCCAAGATGAAGTTTTAAAAATTTCTAAAGACAAAGTTTTTACTAAAAATAATGAATTTGACTTTGATATTTTAGTATGTGGGCTTGGTTTTGCTAAAGAAACTTTTGGTATTAAAGGTATGCAAGAATATGCTTTGAGTATAGATAATTATGAAAATGCTTTAAAAATTAATGAAATAATATATAAGAAAATAAAAAATTATAAAACCACTCAAAATGAAGATGATTTAAAAATCACAGTTTGTGGTGGGGGCTTAAGCGGGGTTGAATTTATAGCTTCTTTAGCTAAAGAGCTTAAATTCTTTTGCCAAAAAGAGCAAATTGCTTATGAGAAATTAGAACTTTCTATTATTGAAGCTATGGATCAAATTTTACCTATGTTTGATAAAAGTATGGCTTTAAAAGCAAGGCAAAGGTTAGAGATACTTGGTGTGAAAGTATATGAAAAATCTAAAATCATAGAATGTGAAAAAAATGGCATAAGACTTGATGGGGGAGAATTTGTTAAAGCTAATACTATCATTTGGACTGCAGGGGTTAGGGGTAATAGCGTTATAGAAAATAGCTCAGATTTTCCAAGTGCAAGATCGCGTATAGAAGTAGATGCTTTTATGCATCCTTTAAATGTTGAAAATCCATCAAAATACTTTTTTATAGGCGATAATAGTTTATTTAAAAATCCTAAAACCAACACTCCTTATCCTCCAACAGCCCAGCTTGCATTAAGAGAAGGAGCTTATGTAGCCAAAGCTTTAATGGCTATGATCGATGAGAAAGAATTTAAGCAAGAATTTTCTTTTATAAGTGGGAATACCGTTTGTTCAATCGGAAATGATTATGCAGTTGGCACAGTTTTGCATAAGCCAATTAGTGGTCTTTTGGCAATAAAACTTAAAATTTTTATAGAAAAACTATGGCAATATCAGCTTATAGGGATAAAAGGATTTTTTAAATAAACATATAAGAATCATCATAAGTATGATTTAATCTAGCCTGAATACTCTCTTTCCATCCTTTTGCTAGGGTGGAAATTTTTTCTAATTTTTCTAAAGAATTTGAATTTTTAAAAGGATTAAAAAATAATTGATTTAACTCCATAATGCTTAAATTAGTTTCATCTTTTTGTAAGATTTTGATTTTGTCATTTTTGTTTATTATGCCTTCTTTTAAGACTCTATAATACCATCCAGTTCTTCCACTTTTGAAAATTTCTTGAGTGAAATTTATTATAGTTTTTGATTTTGCCAATTTGCAAAGATTTAATAGAACTCATCAAGGAACTTTACTTAAAAAATCATTTGCATCTACATAGCCTATAATACGTCCTTTTTCCTCACCTTTGTTAAAAAATATCATCACAGGAGGTCCAAAAACTCCAAATTCTTTCATAAGAGCTAAATCTTCTTGGTTATTATGTGTTACATCTGCTTTTAAAAGCGTGTAATTAGCAAGCAAATTTTGTACTTTTGTATCTGTAAAAGTATATTCTTCTAAGAGTTTGCAGTTTTCACACCAAGTAGCTGTAAATTCAAGCATGACTGGTTTGGTAGAATTTTGTAATTCTTGCTTAAGTTCTTTTAAGTTTTTAATGGTTTTAAAACTTAAACTAGAGTTATTTTCTTTTGAAGCAAGGTTAAACTCAAGAGGTTTTAGTAAGCTTTTTGAACCCATTGATCCGCCTAAAATTAGACTTAAACTATAAGCTAAAATTAAAATCATACTTGCTTTTTTAAATTTATCAAAATTAGTTTTTGCTTCATCAAATAGCCCCATAAAGCTAGCAAAAAATACCCCTATAATCCCATAAAGCATTAAAATGATATTTGCACTAAGTATTCTTTCTAGCATCCAAACTGCCATGATGAGCATGATAAAACCAAAAAAAATCTTTATCTTAAGCATCCAAGCTCCGCTTTTTAAAAAACTTCCTCCAAGTCCTATTAAAAGTAAAGGCATGCCCATACCAAAACTCATCACAAATAAAGAAAGTCCTCCTAAAAATACATCGCCACTATTAGTAATGTAAAGCAAAGCCCCTGCTAAAGGTGCAGCCACGCAAGGTCCTACAATAAGAGCTGATAAAAAGCCCATGATAGCTATACCAAAAACCCCGTTTTTGCCTTCTATTTTTTTATTAATAAAATTTTGAAATTTAAGTGGTAGTTGTAATTCATAAAGGCCAAACATGGAAAGTGAGAGCAATACAAAAATGCCAGCAAAAGTAATGATAATCCAAGGTTGTTGCAATAAACCTTGTACATTAGCTCCTGCAAGACCTACTAAAGCACCTGCTATAGCATAAGCTAAAGACATAAAAAAGACATAGATAAAAGATAAATAAAAGCTATGTTTTTTAGATGGTTTATCTTTGAGCTTCATTGCGATTAATGAAGAAAGAATAGGTATCATTGGTAAAATACAAGGAGTAAGTGCTAATAATAAGCCATAACCAAAAAAAGTTAAAAGCGTGATAAATATATTTTGTGTGCTTAAATCATTAGCAATTTGCTCATCTTCATTTTGCTTTTTAAATTGATCTTTAGTGGATTTTATAGTATAAATTCCATTTTGTTTATTAAGTTCATAATTTACATATACAGGACGATAGCATAAACCTTCTTCTGAGCAACCTTGATAAGCTAGGGAAAGTTTTGCTTTGTTATTTTTAATAAAATCATCTAATAATAATTGAGGTATAAAAAGTTCAAGTTGGTTAAAGATTACTTCTTTGTTTTCTCTCGTTTGAGTTTGTGGGAAATTTAATAAAGAAGTAATATCATTAGAGTCTAATTCTACTTTGATTTGATCTTTGTAAAGATAAATTCTATCTGCGAGATTGATTTTTAAAAAAATTCCTTGATTGTTGCTATGGGTATTGAGTTTAAAAGCTTCATTGAGTGATAATACTCCATTATTAGCAAAAGCTAAATTGAAAAAAATAAAAAATACCGCCAAAAAACGCATTTTTCTCCTTGAAATTGAAAATTAAATTTGTTTTATTTTACTTATTTGTGGTAAATTTAAGTTAATAATTATCCTAAATTAAGGAGTTTGTTATAAACTAAAATTCCAATTTTTAACAATCTTGTATTTAGTGAAATTTAGCTGCTATTTGCTATATTTGAAATCATAATAAAGGAAATTTTTGAATAGTATTTTTTTAGTACACAATAAATTTAACGAGCATAAAAAAATTACTTTAAAAGTATATATGGTTAATGCTTTTTTGTTGGTTTTTTTATTGTTTTTATTTTTTTATTTATCTTTTTTAAGCGCTAGTTATAATTTTGATTTTGGGGCAATTTATGAATATAAAGACAAAATGATACAGGGTTTTTTTACGAGTTTTTTTATTAGTGTTTTGTCTTTGATTGTAGGTGTGGTTTTTGCTTTGATTTTGTGTTATATGAGTCTTTGTAAAATCGTGCTTTTTAATATGTTTGCAAGAGTTTTTATAGAACTTATCAGGGGTACGCCTTTGCTAGTGCAAATTTTATTGATTTATTACATTTTTGCAGATAATTTGGGACTTGATAATCGCTATGTTTGTGGAGTGTTGATTTTAGCTTTATTTGCTAGTGCTTATATTTGTGAGATATTTAGAGCAGGGATTTTAAGTGTTGATAAAATGCAATATGAAAGTGCTAAGGCTCTGGGTTTGAGTGAGTTTGAAATTTATAAAAGTGTTATTTTTCCCCAAGCTTTAAAAAATATCTTAGCACCACTAAGTGGACAACTTAGTAATTTAATTAAAGACAGCTCTCTTTTAAGTGTTATAGCTATTTCAGAATTAACTCAAAATGCTCAGGAAATTAATGCTTTTACTTTTTCAACTTTAGAAATTTACATTCCTTTAGCACTTTGCTATTTGGTTTTAACTTTGCCTATTTCTATGTTTTCAAGAAAGCTTGAAAAGAGTTTTTCTTAAAAGAAAAACTCAAGCTTTTGTTCTTTGAAAACTTCTTGCATATCTTTGAGGTATTTTTGACTTAGCTTATCAAAAAGACCATTTTCTTTAGATTTTAAAATAAACTCATTGAGCTCTTCTTTTAATTTGGTATTATTTTTATTTAAAGCTATAGCCCATTGCTCAGGTGTTTTTTCAAAAGGAGTAAAAATAGCTTTTGTTTGTTCAGGATGTTTTTTCCATGCTTTATAAATGCTCATTTGATCATAAATAAAAGCATCAGCTTTTGCTTGAATGACTTCTAAAATAGCTGCATTTTCTTTATCAAATACTAGGATTTTTGCGTTTTTAAGATTTTTTTGAGCATATAAATGTGCACTTGAACCTCTTTTTAAAGCAAGGATTTTTCCTTTTTGATTTAAATCTTCTATGGAATTAATATTTGATTTTTTAGCGCTTAATATCGCTAAATTTGCCTTAGCATAAGGCAAGGTAAAATCTATTACTTTTTTTCTTTGCTCGCTTATACTCATAGAAGACATGATGAGATCTATTTTTTGAGTCCTTAAAGCAGGTATAAGTCCATCCCAAGCTATGTTTTGAATTTTTAAATCATAGTTTTTTTCCTTAGCAAAGGCTTGTAAAAACTCTACACTAATACCACTTGGATTGCCTTTAGTATCACTCATTTCAAAAGGAGGGTAGGCTAATTCCATACCTACGATTAATTCTTTTGCATGAAGTGTAAAAAACAAGCTTAGTAAAAAAAGTATTTTTTTCATTTTTTAACTCCAAATTTAGCCAAAGCTCTCTCATAATCTTCTTTTGTATCTATACCTATGCTTTGACTTTGTATTTTTAACATTTTGATTTTTTTGCCATTTTCTAAGGCTCTTAATTGTTCTAATTTTTCACATTCTTCCAAAGCCGAGTTTTTCAAAGTACAAAATTCTTGTAAATTTTTAACCCTATATGCATAAATTCCAAGGTGGGCTTTAAAATTTTGTTTATAATTTGCCCTTTCATAAGGAATTTTAGATCTTGAAAAATATAAAGCATAATCATTATTATCAGTAACTACTTTAACCAAATTAGGATCATCGCAAGCTTTTGCATCTACTTCTTTATAGCAACTACTCATAAAACAAAGCTTATCTTTAAAAGCTTTTTGGCTAAATTCCTTAAAATCTTTAATATTTTGTGTTTCTATAAAAGGCTCATCAGCTTGGACATTAATGATTAGCTCATTTTCATTTAGTTTTAAAATTTGACAAGCTTCATTGATCCTATCAGTACCACTTTCGTGATTTTTACTTGTTAAAACTGCTTTTATATTATGTTTTTGTGCTATTTTTAAAACCTCTTCATCATCAAGCGCCACACACACTTCATCAACTTCTTGCATTTTTTTAGCTGTATAAATAAACATAGGTAAATTATCAATTTCACATAAAATTTTATTTTCAAAACGACTTGATTTTAATCTTGCTGGTATGATAATCATTGTTTTATCCATTCTATAATAGTTTGTTTTAGATTTTTGAGTTTGCAAACTTGATTTTGCTTTTGTGTGCTTGTAAATAAGTTTGCAATATTTGGATGAATTTTTTGTTTAAATTCTTTTGCAAGTTCTTGCATACAAGCTTGTTCATCTTGGCATTCTTTATTATAAATTGCTTGATACATGCTTGGGGTAAATTTACTCCATTGTGCTGTGGAAGTGATAAGCGTAGTAGTGTTAGAATCAAGCATTTTAAAGCAAGTGCAAGTGTGAGGATCTAAAAGTCCTAAGTGGCTGTATTGTTTGATATATTGCATACACTCATCATCATTGCAAAAATCAGCTTTAAAGTCTTCTTGTAAAAGCTCTAGTTCTTTTTGGCTAAGCTCATAATATTTTTCATTCTTTAAAGCCTGCATTAACTCTTTGGTGCGTTCATCTTTAAATTTATCAAAAAGCAATCTTTCTATATTTGATGATATAAGTATATCCATAGCAGGAGAAATAGTCTTTTGCAAGCTTTTATTTCTTAAATCATATTTGCCTGTATTAAAAAACTCACTTAAGATATTGTTTGAATTGGAAGCAATTTTAATTTTACCTATATTTGCTCCCATTTTTTTAGCATAATAAGCTCCCAAAGCATCGCCAAAATTTCCACTTGGAATGATGATATCTATTGTTCTATCGATTTTTAAACTAGCATAGTAATGATAGATGATTTGAAAAAGTATTCTTCCAAAATTAACTGAATTTGCGGCACTTAGACTTAACTTTTCTTCTTTTAAAGTATTTTTAAAATCCTCATCATTTAAAAGCGCTTTTAGAGCATTTTGCGCATCATCAAAATTACCTTCAATGGCTATGGATTTTAAATTGCTTGCATTTGAATGTGTCATTTGTAAAGCTTGAGTTTTACTTGTGCCTTCATTTGGGTAAATACAAACTACTTTTATGCCTTTTTTATTTTCAAAGCTTTTTAATGTTGCAGGCCCTGTATCACCACTTGTAGCGCACATGATTAAAAAATCATCATCTTTTTTTAAGTGTTCTAAAAGCACGCCAAAAGGCTGTAAGGCCATATCTTTAAAAGCTCTTGTTGGTCCATGGAATAATTCATTAATATAAAGCTTATCATTGATTTTTTTCAAATTAATAGGGCAGGTTTTATCATCAAAACTCTCATAAGTTTTCAAAGCTTTTTCAAAAACTTCAAGCTCTAAATCAAATTCAAATGCAGCGATGATTTTTAAAGCTAATTCTTTGTAGCTTAAATTTTTTAAAGCTTCATTATTAAGCTTTGGTAGATTAAGTGGCGCATATAAAGCATTATTAGGTGCACTAGGGCTAAGTAAGGCTTTTGAAAAGCTTACTTGATGGTTTTTATCTTGGGTTGAGTGTAGCAACATTTTCTTCCTTTTTGTTAAATTTATCAATATAATTTTGCAAAACTTGCTTAAAGTTATCTTTTAAAACAATATCAAGATGAATAAGTTCAGTTTTAAAGCCAAAATCTTTTACTTTCACATAGTCTTTAAAGGTTAGCATCAAGGTGTCGCAATTGTGTTTTTTTAAAAGTTTTTCTAATTCTTCTTTTTTGAAAGTATAATGATCGGCAAAAAAATAACAAGCCCTAGCTTTGATAAAATGCTCATATAATCTAAAAGGCTTTGCAATAGAGCTTATTAAAACGGCTTTTTGATTTTCTTTTACATGAGAATAACGCACAAAATCTTCGTTTTCTTTAGCTATAAAATCAGCCCTTTTAGCAAAAGATTTTGGCAAACGATAAGCCCCGCTAGGTAGGGTAAAATCAAAAAATGGCTCATCTTTACTTTGCAATAAAATATTAAGTTTTTTAATATGAAATTTAGAAAAAGCATCATCTAAAAGTATGATTTTTGCTCCAAGCTCGATAGCTTTTTGTATGCCTTTAACCCTATCTTCGCTTACTATCACTCCATTAATGTGCTTTGTAAGTGCATATTCCATAGCTTCATCGCCACTTTCTTTAATATCGCATAAAATTTTATCTTTATGCTTAACGATGATTAAGCCTTTACTTTGTCTTTTATAGCCTCTTAAGATGATAAAACAATTTTCAAACTCAGCTGCTATGGCTTTACAAATGGGAGTTTTTCCATTGCCTCCTAGGGTTAGATTACCTATGCTTATAATGGGTAAATTAAAATCAAGTTCTTTTTTAAATTTAGTATTTAAAATCGCTATGATCATATATAAAAAGCTAAAAGGCAAAAGCAAAAAGGCTAGAGTTTTTTGCAAAAAATTAGGTTTAAAAAAATACCGATCAAGCCAAGTCATATGTATTCTTTAATGTTGTTGGAAGTTTTCTTTTAAAAGCATTATTTTGCACACGCTCTAAGACTAAATTTTTTAAATTCTCATCAAAATTTTCCAAGCTTTGATTATTTTCTAAAGCTTTTAAAACTTCATCTAAAACTTCATATTTATAGCCAAGATCTTTTTCATCACTTTGATTTGGCCAAAGATCAGCACTAGGGGCTTTTTGTATGAAATTTTCATGCACACCCATAAATTTAGCAAGCTCAAAAACTTCACTTTTATAAAGTGTAGCCAAAGGATTAAAAGCACAAGCTAAATCCCCATAAATAGTCCCATAACCAAGCATAAGTTCGCTTTTATTAGAAGTGCCTACTACCAATGCATTGTGTAAAGCCGAATAATCATAAAGCAAACTCATACGCACTCTTGCAGCTAAATTTCCAAAGCGTAAAGGGTTTAAGTCTTGACAAATTTTTTCATAAGCACAAAGTGCTTCATCAATATAAATAATCTTATGATGAATTTGCAAATCTTTACAAAGCATTAATGCATCATCTAAATTTTCTTTTTTAGAATGTTTTGTAGGCATTAAAAGCACAAAAAGTTTTTCACCCACTGCTTTTTTACAAAGATGAGCTACTAAAGCTGAATCTATCCCACCGCTTAAACCTAAGATGAGATTTTTATCCCCTGCTTGTTCTTTTATAAAATTGATCAATAATTCTTGTAATTTTGTATAATTCATAAAAAATCTTTAAATATTAATTTTTTAAAATTATATTTGATTTAGTTAAAAGGAAGTTTATATGCGTATTTTAAAACAACCATGCGGAATGTATGAAACAAATTGTTATATTATAGATCATAATAACAAGCAAATCATCATCGATCCAGGTGAAAATGCTTATGAGTTTATCAAAGAAAACGCAAGCAAACCTTTAGCTATTTTAAATACTCATGGTCATTATGATCACGTTTATGATAATGCTAAAGTTAAAAAGGTTTATGAAATTCCACTTTTTATCCATAAAGATGATGCTTTTATGCTAAAAGATCCTTTTAATTATGGTTTTGAGCATTCAAATGCTGATGTGTTGATAGAAAATGAAAATGAATTTAGTATAGATGAGTTTAAGTTTAAATTTCATCATTTTCCAGGGCATACTCCAGGGTGTTGCATGATAGAACTTGTGGGTGAAGATGTGCTTTTTAGTGGAGATTTTTTATTTTACCGTAGTATTGGTAGATGGGACTTTCCTTACTCAGATGCAGCCAAGATGAAAGAGAGTTTGCTTAAAGTTTTAGCTTATGAAAAAGATTTTAGATTACTTCCAGGGCATGGAGAAGAAAGCACTTTAAAAGAAGAACAAAAAGCAATTCCTGCTTGGTTAAGGTATTTTCACTAATGGATAAGGTTTTATATTTTTTAAGTTTTTTGCTGATTTTAAGTGCGGTTTTGAGTTTTTTTAAGCCCAAAGAAACAAAAAAGAAATTTTTTCACAAATGCCCATGTTTTAGAGCGGTGGAAAATGGTTTAATGAGTAGAATTTGCATTTATGCAGGAAGTTTTGGTTTTATGTATTCTGTGCTTTATATAGGATTTGGAGTGTATGATAAAAAGCTTTTCATGATTTTGCTTTTATCTTTTGCGATATGGTATTTTGCTTGGGTTTTAAAAAAAGAGTAAAAAACTATCATTAAAAATGTTAAAATACTTTTTTAATTATCAAAAAGGGTATCAAAATGAGAAAAAGCATAGCAGAATGGCAAAAACAAGAGCTACTTTTACTTTCCTTGCCTCATGAAAATAGCGATTGGAAGCCTTATTTAGAAGAGATTTTACAAAGTTATGAAGAATTTGTTAAAGCTGTGGCAAATTTTCAAAAAGTTTTACTTATAGCGCCAAGTGAAAAAGATTTTCAAAGATTTAAGCATATAAAAAACGTTGATTTTTTTAAGTGTGATACTAATGATACTTGGATTAGAGATTTTGGTGCAATTGATGTGCTTGAAGATGATAAAACTATAGGGCTTGATTTTACTTTTAATGCTTGGGGGGATAAATTTCAAAGCACTTTAGATAATGCGGTAAATTCAAAACTTTTTGCACAAAAATTATCTGGAAAATTAGAAAAAATTGATTTTATTTTAGAAGGTGGGAGTATTGATTTTAATGGGCAAGGAGTAATGCTTACAACGAGTGCTTGTTTGTTAAATGAAAATAGAAATTCCCGTTTAAATAAAGAGCAAATTGAAGCCAAGTTAAAAGAAATTTTTGGCTTAAAACAAATTATATGGTTAAATCATGGTTATATAAAAGGCGATGATACTGATCATCATATAGATACTCTAGCAAGATTTATCGATGAAAAAACTATTGCTTATTGTGTGTGTAAAGATGAAAATGATGAGCATTATAAACCCTTAAAAGCTATGGAAGAAGAACTTAAAAAAACAGGATTTGATCTTTTAGAACTTCCTTTACCTAAGCCTTTGTATTTTGAAGGTAAAAGACTTGGTGCTACTTATGTAAATTTTGTTTTTGTTAATGGTGGCTTGATAGTGCCAACTTATAATGATGAAAACGATGCTTTGGTATTAGAAAATTTACAAAAAGCATGCAAAGATAGAAAAGTAGTAGGGGTTGATGCAAGAGTGTTTTTAAGACAAAATGGTTCTTTGCATTGTTCTTGTCAAAACCGCTATGAAGGTCAAAGATGAATTTGCAAAAAAGTGCAACCATCATCGCAAGTGTATGTGCTATTTTTTTAGCTATTGTTAAATTTATAGTAGGTTTAGCTTCAGGTTCTGTTGCGGTGCTTTCTAGTGCGATTGATTCTTTACTTGATTGTGTGATTTCAGGTTTAAATTTTTTAGCTTTGAAAAAAAGCTCTCAAGGCTCTAGCAAAGAATATAATTTTGGCCTTAGTAAAATTGAAGCATTAATGGGGCTTTTTGAAGGTCTTGTGATTAGCGGAATTGGGGTTTATATTTTTTATGAGAGTGTTTTGAAAATTCACAATCAAGAAAGTGTAGAAAAACTTGATCTTGGAATTTTTGTCATGGCTTTTGCTATGGCTGTGACTTTGTGTTTGGTGGTTTTTTTAAATTATGTTGCTAAAAAAACAAAAAGCTTGATTATAAAAGCTGATAGCTTGCACTATAAAATAGACTTTTTAACTAATGCTCTAACACTTTTAGCACTTGTGATTATAGCTTTTACAAATTATCATTTTATTGATGGATTATTTGGTATAGCTATAAGTTTATATACGATTTTTTCAGCTTTTAAAATCATAAAAGAAAGTTCTAAAATTTTATTAGATGTGGCAATTGATAAAGAACAAGTTGAAGTGATTAAACAAATTATAAGCGCAAACAAAGAAGTCAAAAGCTTTCATCATTTAAAAACTAGAAAAAGTCCTGATATACTTTATGTTAGTGTGCATTTAGTTTTTGAACCTACAATATCGCTTTTAAAAGCTCATAAAATCGGTGATGAGATTGAAGATAGTATAAGGGAACATTTTAAAGATGATTTTTGGAATATCCATATACACTTAGACCCTTATGATGATTCAGAAGAAGAAAGGAGTAAAAATGAAATTAGCACTCATACAGCAAGAATTTAAACAAAATAAAGAAAAAACTATAGAAAAAACATGCGAGCTTATCAAACAAGCGGCAAAAGAAAAGGCCGAACTTGTATGCTTGCAAGAGCTTCATCAAACGCAGTATTTTTGCCAAAGTGAAAATACAAACTTTTTTGATTTAGCTAATGATTATGAAGAAGATGTTAAGTTTTGGTCTAATGTAGCTAGGGAAAATAAAGTTGTTTTGGTAACTTCTTTATTTGAAAAAAGAAGCGCAGGGCTTTATCATAATACTAGTGTGGTATTTGAAAAAGATGGCTCTATAGCAGGAAAATACCGCAAAATGCACATTCCTGATGATCCTTGTTTTTATGAAAAATTTTATTTTACCCCAGGTGATTTGGGTTTTGAACCTATACAAACAAGTGTTGGAAAACTTGGGGTTTTAATATGCTGGGATCAATGGTATCCTGAAGCTGCTAGGTTAATGACTTTAAAAGGAGCTCAAATTTTGATTTATCCTACTGCTATTGGTTGGTTTGATAAGGATGAAAAAGAAGAAAAACAAAGACAGCTTGAAGCTTGGATAGGTGTGCAAAGAGGCCATGCTATAGCTAATGGCTTACCTGTAGTAGCTATTAATAGAGTGGGTTTTGAAAAAGATGAAAGCGGTGTGGAAGATGGCATAAGATTTTGGGGAAATTCTTTTGTTTTTGGGGCTCAAGGCGAAGAGCTTTTTAGAGCTGATGATAAACAAGAGCTTTGTAAAATCATTGAAATTGATATGCAAAGATGTGAAAATGTGCGTAGGTGGTGGCCATTTTTACGCGATAGACGCATAGAGTATTTTCATGAATTAAATAAAAGATTTATTGACTAAAAGGAGAAAAAATGAAAAAAGTTTTAGTGCCTTTGGCAAAAGGTTTTGAAGAAGCTGAATTTATAGGTATAGCTGATGTTTTAAAAAGAGCAGGAGAAGCTAGTGGAAATTTAGAAGTAATTATTGCTTCACTAGATGATGAGCTTTTGGTACAAGGAGCTAATGGAATTTGCATAAGGGCTGATGTGAGTTTATCTAGTGTTGATCAAGAAAATTTAGACGCAATTGCTTTGGCGGGTGGATTTGAAGGTATGATGAATTTAAAAAATAATCAAGCTATCATAAAAATCATACAAGATTTACATGCTAAGAAAAAAATCGTAGCAGCTATTTGTGCTTCACCTATGGTGTTAGCTAAAGCAGGGGTGATAAATGGGGAGTTTTCTTGCTATCCTGGTTGTGAAGTAGGTATTGAAGGTGTAAGAGTAAATAAAGCAGTTGTGGTAAATGAAAATGTCATCACAGCAGCTGGGCCTGCTACAGCTATTTTGTTTGGTTTAGAGCTTGCTAAACATTTATGCTCAGAAGAAATTTATCAAAAACTTTATGAAGGTATGCTTGTTCCTTTAACAAAATAAACCCTCGCTAATGAGGGTTTAGCTTACATTTGTTTCATAAGCTTAGTGATTTCACCCTCATGAGGAAATCTATCTACTTCGCAGTTAAACAAGTCTTTTTTAGAGTAAATGATTTTGCCATCTACTTCTACTATAAAATGACCACCACCTTTTTCTATGGTAGAAATTTGCGCATCTTTGAATTCGTTTTGTATTTCTTCTGCAACCCTTGCAGCTTGTGGTTTGTAATTTCAAAGATTACAATAATAAATTTTTACTTCCATTTTTTACTCCTTTTTTGAAAGTAAGTTATTATACATTTTTTATGCTTGTAAGTTTTAAATTTAAGGTTTTTTTTTATAATAATAAAAAAATACAAGGGAAAATATGAGCCAATTTACACATTTACATTTACACACGGAATATTCTTTACTTGATGGAGCAAATAAACTCAAAGAGCTTGCTAAAACACTAAAAGCTCAAGGTGCAACAAGTGTTGCTATGACTGATCATGGAAATATGTTTGGGGCTATTGATTTTTATAAAACAATGAGATCTGAAGGGATTAAACCTATCATAGGGCTTGAAGCGTATTTGCATAATCATGATGATTTAAGTGATAAAAGCTCAAGACAACGCTTTCATATTTGTTTGTTTGCTAAAAATGAAATTGGCTATAAAAATTTGATGTATTTAAGCTCGCAAAGTTATATACATGGTTTGTATTATTACCCAAGGATTAACAAAAAGCTATTAGAAGCACATAGTGAGGGTTTGATTTGTTCTTCTGCATGTTTGCAAGGTGAGGTTAATTGGCATTTAAATACCAAAAATGAAAGAAATTTAAAATTTGGCGCAAAAGGTTATGAAGGCGCAAAAGAAGCTGCGCTTTGGTATAAAAAGGTTTTTGGAGATGATTTTTACCTTGAGATTATGCGTCATGGTATTGATGATCAAAAATTTATCGATGATTCTATCATCAAACTTGCTAAAGAGCTTGATATAAAAATCATCGCAACGAATGATACGCACTATACTTTTAAAGAAAGAGCAGCTGCACATGAAGTATTTATGTGTATAGCTATGGGGGTTAAGCTTGATGATCCAGGGCGTTTAAGACATGAGGTGCATGAGTTTTATGTAAAAACGCCAGAGCAAATGAGCGAGCTTTTTGCTGATATTCCTGAAGCCATTGAAAATACTCAAGAAATAGCTAATAAATGCAATTTAGAATTAAAACTAGGCGATCCAACCCCACCAAATTTTAAATTTACCCGTGAATATGCAAAAAAATATAGTTTAAATCTAGCACAAGAAGATCAAGAATTTAGCTTTGATAATGATGATATAGTTTTTGAGTATCTTTGTAAAAAAGGCTTGGAAGAAAGACTTCAATTTATCGATGAGAGTAAGCACCAAGAGTATAAAGATAGGCTTGATTTAGAAATTAGTATTATTAAAAATATGAAATTTTCAGGTTATATGTTAATCGTTCATGATTTTATCGCCGCAGCTAAGGAAAAAGATATACCAGTTGGCCCAGGGCGTGGGAGTGCAGCGGGGAGTTTAGTTTCGTATTGTTTGAAAATTACAGATTTAGATCCTATACCTTATAATCTTCTTTTTGAGAGATTTTTAAATCCTGAGCGTGTATCAATGCCCGATATTGATGTGGATTTTTGTCAAGATAGAAGAGGGGAAGTGATTGATTATGTGATCGATAAATATGGAGCTGAAAAGGTTGCACAAGTCATTACCTTTGGTAAGCTTTTAGCAAAGGGGGTAATCCGTGATGTGGCTAGGGTTTGTGATATGAGCATACCTGATGCAGATGCTTTGGCAAAATTAGTTCCTGAAGAGCTAAAAATTACTTTAGAAAAAGCCTATGAGCAAGAACCAAAAATAGCTGAATTTGTAAATTCTCATCCAAAGGGGCGTCAAGTTTGGGATTTTGCTAAGGCACTAGAGGGTTTAAATAGAAATGCAGGTATGCACGCGGCCGGAGTTGTGATATCTAATGAAGCTTTGTGGAATAAAGCTCCGCTTTTTAGACAAAGCAAAAACGATGAGCGTCATTTGGTAACGCAGTATTCTAAAGAATATCTTGAAGATGTGGATTTAATTAAATTTGACTTTTTGGGTTTAAAAACCCTTACAGTAATTGATAATGCCATAAAACTAGTTAAAAAGCGT
Organism: Campylobacter sp. IFREMER_LSEM_CL2194; assembly: GCF_025771685.1. Classification (NCBI taxonomy): domain Bacteria; kingdom Pseudomonadati; phylum Campylobacterota; class Epsilonproteobacteria; order Campylobacterales; family Campylobacteraceae; genus Campylobacter; species Campylobacter sp. IFREMER_LSEM_CL2194. The sequence continues at coordinate 5,945 of NZ_JAKMQS010000001.1, read as the reverse complement.
TATGGTAAAGATGTGATTTGGGAAAAGATTGATATGAATGATCCTAAGGTTTATAAAACTATACAAAGTGGTAATACCTTGGGTATTTTCCAAATAGAATCAGGCGGTATGCAAAGTTTGAATGCTAGGTTAAAGCCTGAAAGATTTGAAGATTTAATCGCGGTTTTAGCTTTATATAGACCAGGACCACTTGATAGTGGGATGGTGGATGATTTTATCGATATCAAGCATGGTAGAAAGGCTGCAACTTATGCATTTGAAGATTTAAAACCTATACTTGAAAACACTTATGGAGTTATAGTTTATCAAGAACAAGTTATGCAAATAGTGCAAAAAATCGGTGGTTTTTCTTTGGGCGGGGCTGATAATGTGCGCCGTGCTATGGGTAAGAAAAAAAGAGAAATTTTGGACAATCTTAAAGCAGAGTATCTAGAAGGAGCTAAAAAACAAGGCTATGATGAGAAAAAGGCTGATGATTTGTTTGAGCTTATTTTGAAATTTGCTGAATATGGTTTTAACAAATCTCACTCAGCTGCTTATGCACTTATAACCTTTCAAACAGCGTATTTAAAGACTTATTATCCAAGTGAGTTTATGGCTGCACTTTTAACAAGTGAAGAAAGTAATGTAGACAAGGTCGCAAAATACATTGAAGAGATGAAAAGAATGAACATCAAGCTTTTGCCACCAAGCATTAACAAAGCCCAAAGAGAATTTAGTGCAACTAAGCTTGAAGATGGTTCTGAAGCTATTATTTATGGGCTTGGAGCGATTAAAAGCGTGGGAATTCCTGCGATAGAAAATATCATGGCAATTCGTAAGGAAGAAGGTTTTAGTGATTTTGATGATTTTATAAGTTCGATTGATCCAACTAAAATTAATAAAAAAACTATTGAAAATTTGGCAAAATCAGGTGCTTTTGATGAGTTTGGCTATACTAGAAAATGCTTGGTGGATAATCTTGAGCTTATTTCAGAAACAAGTAGAAAAATCGCTGAAGTTAAAAGAAACTCCACTGCTTCACTTTTTGGAGAAGAGGAAATAGCTGCAGATATCAAAGTAGGGCTTCATGATAGTAAAATCGAATTTGAACTAATGGAAAAACTAGGCTATGAAAAAGAAATCTTAGGAATTTATGTATCAGGCCATCCTTTAGATAAATTTGCAAGTCAAATAGAAGGCATAGAGTATTTTAAAAGTATGGATTTTGAAACACTCAAAGGCGAAGGCGAGCTTTTGGTTGTAGGAAAGATTGAAGATTTTAAATCAATGATGAGTAAAAGCGGTAAAAGGTATGCTAAGGCTGTGGTTTTAGACTTTTATTCTACTTTTGATATGATCATCTTTGAAGCCCAAGTAGAAAAAGTTGAAGCGCTTTTTAAAGAAAGCAAAGATGAAGCCTTTGCCTTTTTACTAAGATATAAAAACAACGACAATGACTTAAGCTTTAGTTTAAATGAAATTTACACCCTAGAAGAAGCAAAGGAAAATGAATTAAAATCTTTTAGTAAGAAAAAAAGCTTTGCAAAAAAAGAAAATAAAGAAGAATTTACCCAAGAGCCTATGAAATTTGAAGAAAATATCATAGAACTTGATATTAACAAGCTTAGCAAAGATATGGTGTATGAAATTTATGATCTAGCTAATACAAGGCACAATCCAAAAGATACTAATAACAAAAAGCTTGTGCTAAAAGTGCTTGATATGGGTAGTTGCTTGCTTTATCATACAAATTTTGTTCTCTCACAAGAAGCTATGGATGTGATAGCTCAAAAATGTAAAGGTTAAAATATAGACATTAAAAGTCCATTTTATATAGTATAATTATATCAATACAATATAAAAAGGATAAAAAATGGCTTTAGCGCTTGAAACTATTCAAGATTATACCATCCAAAAAGGTAAAAAATCTTTTTGGATGTGCTTTAACACTCCAAACAATGATTTTCATGTCAATAAAACAAAACATAGCGATTTGTTTGATAAAGACAAGACAGATTATAAAGCTAGAGATGAATTTTTAGCTTTTATGAAAGAAAATTTTCCAAAAACAAAACTAACTATGGTATTTGATACAGCTCCGGTGGGGTATTTGTCGTATCCTTATTTAGGTAGTCTTGCTGTTGATTGTGAGGAAAATGATGAGATTTATAAGGCTATAAGCAAAAAATATGAAGATAAAAACTGCATACCAAAATCCATGAATACAGTTTTTTGGGAAATGAGCCTTGAAGTAGCCAAAGAATTACATGAAGCTAGGAAATTTGATTATGAAAATTTTTAAAGGTAAAAAATGCAAATACAAACTTATATAAAAGAAGCTTTAGACAAAGCAGAGGTAATCATCATCACAGCTGGAGCTGGCATGGGAGTAGATAGTGGTTTGCCTGATTTTAGAGGAAAAGAAGGTTTTTGGAGAGCTTATCCGCATTTGCAAAAAACTAGGCATAGACTTTGAACGCATGGCTAATCCTACAAATTTTTATACAAACGCACAACTTGCTTGGGCATTTTATGGACATAGATTTAAGTTGTATAAAGACACTATGCCACATAAAGGTTATGAGATACTTTTAAAACTTGCAAAAAGCAAACAAGATTATTATGTTGTTACGACTAATGTAGATGGGCATTTTAAAAAGGCTGGTTTTGATGAGAATAAAATTTATGAATTTCATGGAAATATAAATTACTATTTATTTGCATAAAAATGAAGATACCGAGCCTAGCAAATATAGCTTAGGCACAAAAAATGGATTTAAAATAAATGATGATCTTATATATGATAGCAATGATAAAAAAATGAGTTTTTATCTAAAAATGGATTATAAATGGATAAAAGAGTGGATTAATGCTTGTATAGGTGTGTGTGAGAATAAAGTTAAAAACAATGAAATTGATAAAAAATTTAAAAATGATATGCAAAATGTGATTTTTACTTTAAATCAGTATAAAACTCTTTTAACTTGGTATGTAGCTATAGATGATTATGTGGCTAAAGATTATGTCATGGAATTTTTGAAATCGAGTAAAGAAAATTTAAACAATGCTACAAATTTATATAGATATACTAAAAATAAAAGTGATTTTAAGGATATAGATTACGATAAATATAAAAAAGCAAAAGAAATAGTAAGAGAGAAATGGGATGAAATTTGTGAAGAATTAATGAGTGAATTTATGGATAAACTCGAAAAGAAATTTAAAAACAAAAAAAATAAGAAAAAATACTTTGCTTGTGGAAAAAGATAGTGAAAAAACAAATTCAACCAAAAAACATTTTTTACTATTTACCACAAAAAAGATATAAATAATTATATATTGCCAATATTTAATTTATATTTTTCTGAAAAAAACTATAAAAATTTGTGTATTGATTTTTGTATTACTTATTATTATGATAATGATGAAGAATGCAAAGAATATGATGAAAAAATTCAAGTTTTTAAAACAGAATTGAAAAAAATGAATATTTTATATGCTAATTTATATAAAAAAATAATTTTAGATAAAAAAATCAAGATAAAGATTATAAATTTATTTATGATATGATTGACTATGATGAAACCACTAAGGCTGATAAATTTAAAACTATAGAAGATTATATTTATAATGAGATAAAAAATTTTATAGAAAATGACACGATTGAAAAAGCTTTAAATAAAGCTAAGAAAGTATTAAAATCCTGACAAATAAGCAATCATTTGCTTATTTGATCAAGGTATTCCCCAACTACTTCTTTGACTTTATTTGCTATAAAATCAGGTTCTAAAACCTTTACATAAGGTATGTAATAATACACCAAAGGTAAAATTTCCATTTCATGAGTTATCTCAAGCTCTATTTCTATGGAGCCATCTTTGTCTTTACCGGTGATGATTTGTGAATTTAGAGGCTTTCTTTTAAAGTATTTTCGTATAGGTTCTTCTACTAAAAGTCTTACTGTAAAAGGCTTATCAAGGCTAAACCATATAGAATTTACTCTTTGAAGTTTTACTTCTAAACTCTCATCGGTTTGAAAATGCTCTTGGGTTAGGGTGATGTTTTGGATATTTTTTAAATAAAATTTTTTGAAAATATCACGTTTTTTCATATCAAAAGCAAGCAAATACCAAAAGCCACTAAAAAAAGCTAGTTTTAAAGGTTTTACTTGGAAAAGTTTATTTTCGTATTTAAAGACAATTTGTGTTTTGGTGTTGATAGCTTGTTCAAGAATTTGAAAATTGCTTAAATCTTTTTCTTCTAGCTTTTCTGCATCTAGGCTAGTATGGATGGGATTAGAAATGTTTTGAGAAAGTTTAGAAAGTAGAGGATGAGCTTTGGCATAAAAGCTGTTTCCAGCACTTTTTGCCATAGTATCAAGCACTTCAAGGATTATTTTTTCATCATCTTGCTCTTGAATGTCTTTGCTTGTATCGATACGCCATTTTCTTCCATTTTTAATAAGCCCCATAGGCTCAAAAACCCCTTGCATATCTCTTTTTATGGTTTTAGTGCTTACATTGAGTTCTTGGGCTAGTTCTTTTATAGTTATGCCATTTTCAGACTTTACTAATTTTTCATATAAAACTTCAAGGCGTGTTAGTTTGGAATTTGCAATGTATTTTTTAAGATCTTTCATGATTTTTCTCTAAATTTTTTAAAAATATTAACAACAATTGCTTTATAAACAAATAAAGTCTAGTTTATAAACGCTGTAAAACTTATAGTTTAGAAATGAAAGTTTATTTAGAAAACAATGTTTGAGAGTAAAAGATGATAAATATATAATTATTAGAATACAGAAGATTGTATTTTACTAGGTTTAACTAAGAGCGATGAAAGTGTAGGACAAAGTAGACAAGCTTGTAAAAATTATATGATTTGCTATATCAACAAGATTTATCAAATATAAAATTAGAAATCACAAATAAATTTTTAGAAAGGAGTAAGCTTAGAGTAGGTTACCACATAATCCCCCTAAAAAAAGGGGACAAGGTTAATAAGCCTTGACTATAATCATACTTAGTAGTATAATTATAAAGATTATGTGGATTATATAGCTCAAATTTAATCACCTACTTTCTAGGGTTAGATTAAGCCATAGGGGGTCAGACCTACGGCTAACCCTTGAAAGTATTATACAAAAACCTACTTTAAACTACAAATAATATGTCATTTTTATTTAAAAATACAAAGCTTTATATTGCTTTAGCTCTAATGTTTATGCTTAATGTATTTTTATATCTTAAGCTAGATAGCACAAATGCAAAATTAGAAAAAAGTCAAAGTGATTTAAATTTAGCTTTGGGTGTAAATAATGAACTCACGAGGATTACTCAGGAGTTGAAAACAAGACACGAGCAAGAGCTAAAAGCACTCTTTCATGCAAATACTCAAAAAATCAAATTAAAACAATGGTTGATGATGTTAAAAACTATATATCCAAAAGCAATGAAACTAATACCACTAAGCTTTTTAATGCTATGCTTGATAGGCTGTGGGAGCAAAACACAAGTATTAACCAAAATACAAATTCAAAAAGTGTAAATACTAATTGAAGTATAAAAAATGTAGTTGAAAATTTTTTAAATAGTGTTATGTTGCATTATAATATACTACTTTCTTTTGGATTTTTAGTATATATTGTGACAATATATCATTTATTGAAATTACCATTCCAAAAGCTAAGAGATAATTTAGCGATAGATTCTAACAATGATGGTTTTAACAGATAATAAGTATCAATGCGCTCCGTTTCCTTTCATAGAAAGCACTAGCCATATCGAAGATGAAGATGCTCAAGTTGGTATTAATGATGAAAATAATAATGGTTGGGAAGATGATGGCTCTTATAGAGGACAAATTTTTATCTTTAATAAAAAAGATAATAGATGTCGCTCTAAAGACAAATTTTTGGCTTAACTGGGGGTGGTTGCTGTGATAAAGATAAAGTATTTATAGGG